>CANRBN010000010.1 GCA_947628865.1 uncultured Gemmiger sp. | reverse complement strand
GCGGCCTCTGGCGGCCTTTTTGGGGCTTGCCGCCTGCTTTGCGGCGCTGTATGCGTTCCACCTCGTCCTGTACCATTATAACTTTGCCGCGCAGGAGGCCCTTGCCCTCAAGGACTATGCGCGGTATCTCGCCCCCTACTACATCGGCTGGGCGATGGCCGTTCTCTGCCTGCTGGGGCAGGCGGCGGCCGCGGGCTCCGGGCGCGTCGGCGGCACCGCGCTGGCGGCTGCCGTGCTGGCGGCGGTGGGGCTCGTCGCCTGGCGCGGGGTGCCGGCGGCGGGCTTCTGGACCGATGCCGACAGCCTCTACAGCGTCCGGCAGGACGTGCAGCGCCGCGCGGCCGTGTTCAACCCGCAGCTTGACTGGGGCGACCGCGTGCTGGTCCTGAGCCAGGGCGACGATGCCACCCGCTGGTACTACTACAAATACGAGCTCAACGCCACCGTCGTCAACGGCTGGTACACCGACCCCGCCACCGGGGCCGTCACCGACGGAGATTTCATGAACCTTGTGTCCGACAGTGGCAGCGGGCTGTACGCCTACACCACGCCGGGCGGTCTGGAGGAGCTGACCGCCCATCTCGAACAGACGGGCTGCCGCTATCTGCTCATCGACCGCTCGGACGCGTATCTCGCGCAGGAGCTCGGCCCCGCCATCGAGGGCGGCCTGACCGAGACGGCGCCCGCCGCGCTGTACCGGTTCACGCCCGGGCAGGATGTGTGCTTCGCGCCGGTCGCGGCGGCGGAAAGCGGGGTGGCGCCATGAACCGAAAACGGCCCGCCCTGCGCGCGGCCCGGTGCCTCGCGGTGTGCTATGTGCTGGCGGCGGCGGTCTGGGTGCTGCGCTGCCTGATGGGCAGCGGCGTCATGCTCAACTACAAGCTCAGCGGCCGCATGCCCACGCGCACGCTCACGCTCGATGACCTGCACACCGAGAGCCTTGTGCCCTACACGGCACAGGATGGCTGGCTCGTCAGCAGCGATGCCGACCCCCACCTGATCTGGGAGGGCACGGCCTACGTCGAGAACGTGACCCTGCGCGCGGACTACGGCCTGCCGCCGGGCAGCGTGGCGCTGTACTGGCGCGGCCCCGACGAGACCGAATACCGCGAGAGCCAAAAGGTCTTTGCCCGGCAGGACGCGGACGGCGGCTACACCTTTGCCCTTGGCGGGCGGCTCGTGGGCGCGCTGCGCATCGACCCCGACAGCCTGGGCGGCGTGCCCATACGGGTGCGGGCGGTGGAGCTGAACCCCGCGGCGCCCTGGTACAGGCGCTTTTTGCCGGGCGGCGGTGCGTGGCTGCTGCTGCTGTTCGGCCCGGTGCTGGCCGCGGCGCTCTGGCGGGCGCTGCTGCCGGGGGACGAAAAGGACTGAACCGCTGATCGGGCGGGGGAAAGGGGGCCTCACGGTGGAGCTTGTGTGCGTGTGCCTGTCCATGGCGGCGCTGTTCCTGCTGTGCGCCTTTTTGACCCTGCGCTGCGGGCTGCATGCCTCGCTGGCGCCCCTCACGGCGCTGGCGGCGGCGGTGCTCTGGCTCACGCTGTGGGGCATGGCGGGCCGGCTGCTCGCGGGCGGCTGGCTGCTGCTCGGTTTGTGCGCGGCGGCGGGCGCTTTTGCGCTGCTGCCCCGGCGCGGCGCCCGGCCCGACCTGCGCCGCCTGTGCAGCCCCGGCGCGGCGCTCTTCTGGGGCGGTACGATGGCGTTCGCCGTCTATTTCTTCCTCCGCCAGCCGATCGCCACCGGCTTTGACGAGCTCAGCCTCTGGGCCACGGCGGTCAAGGTCACCGCCGTCGACAACGCCCTCTACAGCACCGCCGACCTCGGCGTGCCGTGGAGCGTGACGCAAAACCCCGGCCTGCCGCTGCTCGGCTACTTTTTCAACTTTTTCGGCACCTATGCCGACTGGAAGGTCTACCTTGCCTACAACGCGCTGGCGCTGGCCGTCTACGCCGCCGTGCTGGGCACGCTGCGCTGGGCGCAGTACCGGCTGTGGGTGCCGCTGGCCGCCGTCTTGTGGTGCGTGCCGTGGTTTTTTACCACCTACAACCACACGATCTACCTCAGCACGGTCTACATGGATTCCTACGGCGATATCCCGGCGGGGCTCGTCATGGGCGGCGCGGTGGCGCTGTGGCTCGCGCTGCGCTGCGGCGGCGGCCCGCGCTGGGCGGTGCTGCCGGTGCTGGCGCTGGCCGCCAACATCAAGGCCAACACCTTTGTGCTGGCGCTGGTCGCGGCGGGGCTGGTGGCGCTGGACGGCTGGCTGTTCCCGGACGGGCCGTTCAAAAAAGGCCTTGCGCGGCGCACCGGCTTTGCGGCGCTGTGCTTTGCGGCGCCGATGGCGGTCTATTTTCTGTGGAACGTGCGCTATGTGGGCGCACTGGTGGCGCGCAACACCGCCGCCGGCGGCATGGGGGACACCACCCCCTCGCTGGCCGCGGTGGTCGTCAACGGCATCGGCATCCTGCTGGGCCGGCCCGCCGCCGGCTTTTATGCCGAGCGGCAGGGGCAGTTCCTGCAGGCCGTGGCCGACATGGGCGCCCAGTTCTGGACGCCCGCGGGCCGCATGAGCATGGTCGGCCAGGGCTGCGTGGTCACGGCGCTCATCCTGGGCGTGTTCGCGGCGGCTGCGCTGCTGGCGGGCGGGCCGCTGCGCCGCCGCAGCGTGTGCATGGCGCTCGCCGGCACGGCCTGCTTCGGCGGGTACAATCTGATGCTGGCGCTCAGCTACGGGTTCATCTTCAAGCCGTTCCAGGCCGCGACGCTCGTCGACTACAACCGCTACATCTACTGCTACTACATCGGCTGGTTTTTGCCGGCGCTGGCCTGCCTGGCGGACGCCGCTTCGGCGCCGGAGGCCGCCGGCCCCACAGCGCCCCGCCGCCCCGCCCTGCGGGCGCTGGCGGCGCAGGCGCTCGTGCTGGCGCTGGCGGGCGGCATGCTGCTGCGCTGGCAAAGCCTTGTGCTGCCGCAGCTCTCGGTGCTCGGGTATTCCGACCTCGAATTCGTTGACCGCAAGGCCGACCAGGCCGCGGCGGCAAGCGTCAGCGCGGCGCTGCAGGATACCGACCGCATCTTTTTCGTCAGCCAGGGCGATACGGGGCAAAGATGGTTCGCCGCCGTGTACGATTTCTACCCCCTGCCGGTGGATTATTCCGGCACGACCGATCACACCGAGCAGTACGGCGGCGGTGGCGGCGGCACGTTCGGCCTCCCCGAGCTGCGCGAGGGCACCGACGGCGTCTACCGCACCTATTACCACGCCTACACGCCCGCCCAGCTCGACGCCGCCGTGCGCGGCAGCGGCTGCACCGTGCTCTACCTGCAAGAGCTCGACGATCTCTTTGTCAAAAGCTATGCGGAGCTGTTCACCGACAGGCTCGCCGCGGCCCTCGCCGGCGAGACCCCGCTCTACCGCGTCACCGCCGACGGCTTTGCGCCGGAGCCGCTGCCCGCCGGGCCGGCAAGGGAGGTGAGCGCGCCGTGAAAAAACGCCTGCAAGCCCTTTGGCGCAGCCGCGCCGCGCTGCCCTGTGCCTGCTACCTGCTCGCCGCCGTATCGTGGGTGCTGTGGGGGGTGTTCTGCCGCCTCGACGATCTCGGCCTGGCGCCGCAGCGCGCCGTGCCGGTGCAGGACTTTGAGCTCGTCGACCTTGCCCCCGCCGGGATGCCGGGCGGCTATACCGCCACCTCCGGCGACCCGCAGATGATCCTCTCGGGCCTGTCGGGGCAAAAGCTGCGCACCGTGAGCTATCTGCCGCAGTTCCCCGACGCCGACCCGCGCGAGATGTGCCTTTACTACACCAGCCGCCCCGATGAGCCTTTCAGCCAGGACAAGCGCGTCTTCCCGCGCACAGCGGCGGACGGGCGCTATGTCTACACCCTTCCGCACGGCCCCATCGCCGCGCTGCGCCTTGACCCGTGCAGCCCCGGCGTCGGCGCGCAGGTCACGGTGGTGTTCGCGCTCGACGAGATCGTCTTCAACCACACCGCCACGCTGCCGCGCGCCCTGGACGGCTTCCTCCCGGATGCCTGGCAGCTGTTCTGGCTGTTGCTCTGCCCGGCGCTGGCCGCCGCCGCGCTGGACTGGCTGCGCGCCGCGCTTGCGCTTTGGCGCCGCCGCCCGCGGTCGCCCGCCGCGCCCTGAGGCGCACCGCCCGCGAAAAAACAGCCCCCGCCGCCCTGCAAAGGGCGGCGGGGGCTTTCGCGTATGTTCAGGTGATCTTCAAAAACCGGCGCACGCGGTACACGACGTACTGGAGCATCCCGACGAGCATGCACCCCTCCACCCAGAGGTAGTTGGGCACATCGCGCCAGCGGAACGGCAGCTTTTGCACCCGCGGCAGCACGGCGCGCGCCTCGGCCATGCCTTTCGAGAAATCCCCGCCAAAGCCGCGCAGGCGGAACACCGCGGTCTTCAGTAGATATCCCAGCGCCATCGGCACAAAGTTGAGCGCCAGCATCAAGAGCGGTTGGTTTTTGTACGGCAGCAGGATGCTGTTGCGCCCGCTCTGCACGCTTTTGAACGGATTGTAGCGCACGGCGCCGGTGGTGGCGCCGCAGATGTGCCGGCAGCGCGCGGTGGGGCAGTAGACGTTTTTGTAGCCGCGGTTGTTCGCGCGCCAGCTCAGATCGACATCCTCAAAATAGGCGAAGAACAGCTCGTCAAAGGTGCCGATCTCCTCAAGGATGCTCCTGCGGTACAGCGCCGCGCCGCCGCACGCCGAAAACACCCGGCAGGGCTTTTGGTAGCGGCTGGCGCGCAGGCCCTCGCCGCGCTTGCACACAAAGCCCACCAGCGTGATGTAGTCACCGGCGTCGTCGGTCAGTTCCGGCTCATAGTAGCGCAGCATCAGGCTGGAAACGGCAAAGATCTTCGGGTCGCTCTCGGCGGTGCGCACCAGCTCGGCCAGCCAGTTCGGCTCGGCGAAGGCATCGTTGTTGAACAGCGCCACATACGCGCCCTTTGCCTGCGCGATGCCCTGGTTGGCGGCGTGGGAAAACCCGGTGTTGCGCTCGTTGCACAGCAGGGTATAGCCGGGGCGCCCCACATAGCTCCGCGCGATGGCAAGGCTCTCGTCGGTGGAGCCGTTGTCGACGACGACCAGGTCAAAATCGGGGTAGCTCTGCGCCCAGACCGAGTCGATGGCGCCGCGCAGCCAGCCCGCGCCGTTGAGGTTGGGGATCACGACGGTCACATGCGCGCCCAAAACGCCACCCCTTTCACGGCTCCGCGCCGCGGTCGAGCGGCGTGGCCAGAATGATCTGTGTGTTGGTGGAGCCCAGCTTTTGGATGCGGGTCAAAAGATGCTCGAGCGCGTCGATGCTCTCGCAGCGCACATGCAGGATGAAATTGCAGCCGCCCGTCACGCGCCAGCACTGCAGCACCTGCGCTTCATTTCGCGCAAGGGCCGGCAGCTCCTCGCGCTGGGCGGCGCCCGCCTGCACCGAGACGAGCGCCTCCACCTGCCCGGCGCTCTCGGGCCGGCGCAGCACCACCGTGTACCCGCCGATGACGCCCGCCTGCTCCAGCCGGTGGATGCGGCCCGACACGGCGGGGCTCGTCAAGCTCACGCGCCGCGCGATCTCCTTGACCGGCGTGCGCGCGTTCTCCTTGAGGATGCGCAAAATGCTGTGATCCAGCTCGTCCATAGGTGGCTCCCCTTGTACCGCGCCGCGGCTGCTGAAATTCAGCGCTCGCGGCAAAAACGGTAAAGAAAATAAAGTCTTACCGCGCCCATTATACGCAAACGGAAAGCAAAAAGCAAGCCCCGGCGGCGGTGGCGATCGACGCCGCCAGCTTCCCGGATGACAACCTCCGGGCGTATGTCAGCGATACGCTGGACACCGACAAAAACGGCGTGCTTTCCGGTCAGGAATTGGAAGTTGAGCCCATTGATATCAATGAAAGGGAGATTTCGAGCCTGAAAGGGATCGAGGTTTTCTCCAGGCTGGATAGCCTGTACTGCCGCTACGGCATCACGCGGTAAAAAGCGGTAAAAATGAAAAAACCGGCGGCCCCCGGGCGGCGCTGTGCGCCGCCCGGGGCCGCCTTTGTGTTTTGTGGGCTCGTCGCCGCCGCTGCGCGGCGGCTTTACGCCACGATGTTCTTGACCCACACGCCCTTTTTGATGAGCACGAAGCCCAGCACGCATTTGATCAGGTCGAGCGCGCTCACGGCCAGGAACACCGCCGGCACCGGCCACGGCGTCCCATGCGCGAGCAGCCACGCCGCCGGCACGCTGACCGTCCAGTTGAAAAAGCTGTCAAACAAAAAGGTGATCAGCGTCTTGCCGCCGCTGCGCAGCGTGAAGTAGGCGCTGTTGGCAAAGGCGTTGACGGGCATGCACGCCGCCACCACCCAGATGCACCGCGTGGCCAGCGCGCGGATGGCGGGCTCGGTGTTGTAGATGTGCGGGATGAACGGCGCGCACAGCGCCAGCAGCGCGCCCACGCCCACGCAGCTCAAGGCGCTCAGGCTCAGCATCCACCAGGCCTGCCGGCGCGCGTTTTGCAGCTCGTTGGCGCCCAGAGACTGGCCGACCACGATGGCCGTCGCGTCCCCCAGCGACAAAAACACCGAGTTGAACACCCCCGACACGGTGTTGCAGATGTTCATCGCCGCGATCACGTCGATGCCGCGCACGCTGTAGCATTGCAGCAGCATGGCCTGCCCCAGGCTCCACAGCCCCTCGTTGAGCAGCAGCGGCAGGCTCTTGGCGAGCATCTCCCGCGCCAGCGCCGGCGGTAGGGCGAGCGTGCGGTACAGCCCCTGCATGTAGGGGTATTTCTGCGCGCCGCGGCGGCTGCCGACGGCGACCACGGCCAGCTCCACACAGCGGGAGAGCGAGGTCGCGATGGCGGCGCCCACCACGCCCAGGCGCGGCGCGCCGAACAGCCCGAAGATCAAAAGCCCGTTGCCCGCAAAGTTCACGGCCATCGCCGTCAGGCTGGCCTGCATGGGCAGCGTGGCATGGCCGCACTGGCGCATCGTGCCGGAATACGCCTGCGTGATGAAAAACGGCACGAGCCCGGGCAGCATCACCCACAGATACCCCCTGGCATAGCCCAAAATGGCCTGCGCCTCGGCGGGGGCGGTGTCGGCGGCGATGTACAGCGCCACCAGCCGCGGCCCGGCCAGCAAAAACAGCGTCAGCGAGGCCGCCGTGATGGCGCCGCCGAACAGCAGCTTGAAGCGGAACGTATGGCGCACGCCCTCCATATCGCCGTGGCCGTAGAACTGCGCACCGTAGATGCCGGCGCCGGCGGTGGAGCCGAAGATGCACAGGTAGAACACGAACAGCAGCTGGTTGACGATGGCCACGGCAGACATCGGCAGCGTGCCCACCTGCCCGACCATCACGTTGTCGAGCAGGCTGACGACGTTGGTCAGCGTGTTCTGCACGATGATGGGCAGCACCACCGTGACCACACGGCGGTAAAACGCGCGGGTGCCGAACAGCGCGCCGCGCACGCGGGCTGCTTTGCTCTGCATAGACATCCCTTTCTTTAAAAACTTTCGATCGAACGCAAAAAACCGGCGGGCCCTTGCGCGGAAGAGCCCGCTGGATCCATTTTTGCGGGGGCAAACACCTTACGGCAGCGCGGGCGTGTAGTCACACAGGCGGCGGGGCTTGCCCTCGAACACGATGGCGATGCCGTCCGGCCCGGTGTTGGCGCTCACCACGCCGCCCAGCTGGCCCACATAATAGGGCGGGTGGCCGAACTCCTTTTTGCACAGCTTTAAAAGCTCGTCCCGCTTTTCGGTGCTGGAGGTGTACAGGATCTGGTAGGGCATGCTCTTGACGTCCCGCACGCGGCTCTTGACCCATTTGATCATGGCCGGGGGCACGTTCGCGTCGCCGCGCACCTTGGCCTCGACCTTGGAGATGCCGTCGTTGAGGCTGATGACGGGCCGGATGCCCAAAAGGTCGCCCGCCACCGCGGCGGCCGCGCTGATGCGGCCGGACTTTTTCATCTGCTTGAGGCTGTAGGCGGCCAGGCAGATCTCGGTCTTGGCCAGCGCGCGCTCCATCTCCAGGACGCAGTCGGCGATAACGCCGCCCTCGCGCACCTGGCGCGCGCACTCGCACAGCCACCAGCCGAACGGCATGGAATAGGAGTGGCTGTCGATGATGCGCAGGCGCAGGTGGTGGCCGGGGCGCTCCTCGCTCAGCAGCTCCACGGCGCTCAGCGCGTTCTGGTAGGTGCTGGAGCCGCCGCTGTTGATGCACACATGTACAAGGTCGGTATAGCCCTCGTCCACATAGCGGCAGTAGATGGCCACCCACTGCAGCGGCGTGATGGCGGCGGTGGTCGGCGTGCCGGCGGCGGCGCGCATCAGGGCGTAGAATTCATCGTTGGTCACATCGCGGCGCTCGATGTATTCCCGGCCCTCCAGGTTGATGGGGAACCCCACGACCTCGATGCCGTACCGCTCCGCCATCTCCTGCGGGATATCCGAGCTGGAATCGGTCAAAAAACCGATCTTCGCCATTGCTTACACGTCCTCTCTCCAGGGTCGCCCCGTCAGCTGGCCGCGGCTCTCAAGGCCGGCAAAATCCCACTGGCGCAGGGCCTCGTACACGCCCACCGCCACCGCGTTGGACAGGTTCAGGCAGCGCTCGCCGCGGCGCATCGGGATGCGCACGCAGGTGCCGGGATTTTCGGCCAGCAGCGTCTCCGGCAGGCCGGCGTCCTCCCGCCCGAAAACCAGCCAGGCGCCGTCCGGGTAGCAAAGCTCGGTGTGACGCCGCGGCCCCTTGCTGGTAAAATAGAAAAGCGGCCCGGGCTCAGCGCTCAAAAATTTGAACAAACTCTCATAATATGTTATATCAAGCTGCGGCCAATAGTCAAGCCCCGCGCGCTTTAATTTTTTGTCGTCGATGGCAAAGCCCATCGGGCCCACCAGATGCAGCCGCGCGCCGGTCACGGCGCAGGTGCGCGCCACGTTGCCGGTGTTCTGGGGGATCTGCGGCTCGACCAGCACGATGTTCAAAACGGGCATGCTCACACTTCCTGTTCAATCGCTTTCTCCGTCCCCGCGCCCCAGCAGCAGCGCCGGCAGCGCGTTTTCCAGCCAAACGCCAAGGCGCTCGTCGGTGCCGGCGGGGGTCAGGCGGATGCAGTCCCCCACAAAGGCGGCGGCGGCCTGGGCGGCGGCCTCGGTCACGTTGCCCTGCAAAAGCCGGCCCACCATGGCGGCGGCAAAGATATCGCCGGTGCCGTGGAACATGCGCGGCAGCAGCGCGGTCTTGACGGTGTAGCCCGGCCCGCCGCGCACGGCGCCCGCACAGCTGACGGTGCGCCCGTCGGCGTCCGCCACGCCGGTGACGAGCACCTGCGGGCACAAACGGCACAGCCGCTGGGCCAGGTTGGCGGCCTGCTCGGGCGCGGCGGCGGCAGCCGGCATGCCCAGCAGCAGCGCGGCCTCGGTCAGGTTGGGCAGGATCAGGTCGGCGCGCGTGCACAGGTCTGCCATCGCCGGCACCAGATCCGGCGTGAGCGAGCGGTACATGTGCCCGCCGTCCCCCAGCACCGGATCCACCACCTTGAGCGCGTCCGGCCACATCTCGAGCGCCTGCAGGGCCAGCTGGGCCTGCGCGGCGTCGGCCAGATAGCCGGTGTACACGGCGTCGAACTGCAGCCCCAGCCGGCGGTAATGCGCGAGCGCCGCGGCGCTGAACGGCGTGGCGTCGCAGCGGGCGGGGGCGCCGAGCCCGCCGGTATGGGTCGAGAGCAGCGCCGTCGGCAGCGGCACGGCCTGCGTGCCCAGCGCCGCCAGCACCGGCACGGTCACGGCCAGCCCGCTGCGCCCGAAGCACGGCAGACTGTGTAGGCAAAGTACGGTTTTCGGGGCACGGACCATGGCAGACACGCCCTTTCCTGTAAAATGGCCAGGCCGCGGCGGAACGGGCCGCGCCGCGGCAAAAACCCGCCGGTTTTGCTCATTTTACCAGACAAAAAGGGTAAAAAAGCGCGCATAAAGGCGGAGCCGCCACGGAAAAATACCACCAGCACCCAAAGAAAGGAGGGCTTTTGCATGAAAAGCATGATGGCCACGGCAGCGGCGGCTGCGGTGGGCATGGCGGTGGGCGCGGCGGTGATGTACGCCGGCGGCGCCGGCCACCGCCAGATGCGCCGCAGCATCCGCCAGGTCGCGCGCGGCGCCGAAAAGGCGATGCTCGATCTTGACCGCATGGTGGAAAAATTCATCAACTGAGCCGGAGCGCGGCGCCCCGCGGGGCGCCGCGCCGCTTCAGGGGCTCAGCAGATAGACGGCGACGCTCTCGTTGCGGAAGGCGGGCGTCAGGGCCGGGCTCACGCTGCCCGGCCAGGCCAGGTCGTCCACGATGCAGGTGATGCCCTCGGCGGCGCACAGCGCGCGCAGGGCCTCGGGGTCGGTGGCGGGGTCAAAGACGGCGGCGTTCACGTCCAGGCGGTGGCGGATCACCGCCTCCTGCACGCCCATGTTGGTGACCGCGTAGGTCCACCCTTCCATGTACGCCTGCCTGCCGCTGAGCGCGGTGTACACATTGCTGATGCCGTTGTCAAAATCCGGGGCGGCGCTGGTGCGGTCGGTGGTGAACACCAGCGCGGCGTCGCCGTTTTCGTCCAGCCAGCGCATGGCCGCCTCATCGCCCGCCGTGACGGCGCGGAGGTTGGGCTGCGCCGGCGCCGCGCCCACCGTGACGGCCAGCTGCGCGACCGCCTGCCGGCCACAGGCCCCCACGATGCACACGGTCGTCACCGCCGCGGCGGCGCCGGCCAGCCACAGCGGCCATTTGGCCGGCGCCAGCGGCTTGCGGGCCAAAAAGCCGTCCAGCCGGTCGGCGGCCAGAAGCGTCATAAAGATCATGCCCACCAGCGCGAAATAGATCTCGCTCGAGCTCGTATGGCGGAAGATATGGTACGCCAAAAACCCGCCCACCACCGCGCCGTTGGCGAGCATGCAGGGCGGATCCAGCCTGGGCAGATGGCGCAGCGCGTGCGGCAGGCCGGTGGCCCACAGCAAAAACTGGAACGGCAGCATGCAGAACGTGTTCACCGCCCCGATGCCCACCAGCCACACATACCCCGAGATAAAGGGGATGGCGCGGCACAGCCTGTCGGTATAAGGGCTGAGCAGCTGGTAGGCCGGGGAGCTCTGCATGGAGAAGATGGAAAAATGCATGCTCTGGTTGGCCCCCGCCGCGAACAGCACGGTGTAGAGCACGGCGAACGCCGCCGCGCAGCCCCCAAGGCACAGCAGCGCGCGGCCATATTTTGGCTTTTGGAACACCAGCACGAACGCCATCGTGATGGCAAGGCTGCACAGCACGATGGCCGCCTGCGGGCCCTTGGCCACGCACAGCAGCACAAAAGCCGCCACCAGCGCCAGCAGGTATCGCGGCCCGACCGCGAACCCCCGCCGGCTGATGACGGTGAACAGCACCATGAACACGCACAGCAGCACCAGCGCCGTGGCCTGCGCGTTGATGTTGGTCACGATATGCTTGAGCAGCGTGTTGGCAAAGATGCCGTCGCCTTTTTCCGATACCTGCCACATCGCCAGCGATTGGAAGCCGAACAGCAGATACACCGTCAGGTGCGCGGCGCGCCGCCGTTCGGGCCCGAAATAGTGCGCCCCCAGGCTGCACAGCGCGATGAGCTCCCCGGCCAGGAACAGCGGCCCCGCGAAAAAGGCGTTGCAGTCATACACCGTGGCGCCGCTCACAAGATGCAGCGCCGCCAGCAGCAGCTCGGTCAGGTAATGGTAGGAGAACCGCACCCCCGCAAAGCGCAGATCCTGCGCGGGGAAGCTCCGGCTCAGCGCCGCGACATTGCCGATGTTCCACAGCATGTCGCGGTTCAGCTCCACGCGGCCCGCCGCCAGCGGGTGGGGGTTCTGGGCGCTCAGCATCACCGCGTACAAAAGGCAGAGCAGCGCCCACAGCACCACGCCGTTGGCCCACACCGGGGGCGGGGCAGGGCGCGGGCGCCCCGCCGCCAGCCAGGCGCGCAGCTTTGCCGCAGCCCACACGGCGGTGATGCCGGCGGGCAGCGCGCGCAAAAGCCACAGGATGCCCAGCCGCACGGCAAAGCAGTGCACCACCGCCAAAAAACCGATGCCGTACAGCATCGCGAGCGGCGCCCGCAGCCCCGGCGCGCGCGGGCCAAGCCAGTCGGCAAAGGCGAGCCCAGGCCCGATAAGGTACACCGCCGCGCACAAGGCGAACAGCAAAAACCGGCCCATGTCCGCCCCGCCGGCGGCGATGATGAACAGATATCCGCCCAGCGCCGCACAGCAAACGAACGCCCGGCACAAAAGGCCCGGCGTCAGGCGCGGCCACGGCGTTTTCCCGACCAGCGGCATAGGCTCCTCCCGGCAGCAGTACGGCAAAAAAGCCCGTTTCACGATCAGGCTGTCAAAAAAAGATGCATTTTGGATCTATCGGCCTCGGCTGACAGGAGCGGACGAGGCCGATACCTCTTTTGCAGCGTGTCGAGTTCCTCGACACGCTGCCCAGACCGTCGAAAAACCATAAGCAAGCATCTCCCTGCGGCGGCCTGAGGGCAGGCCGCCCTACGTTTGCAACGAAGATGCAATAGATTTGAGACCGTAGGGCGGGGTCCCCTGACCCCGCCGGGATTTAGTGGGCTCTTTTTTGACACGCTGCCGCCATTATAACAGAAAACAGGCTTTGCGTCAAAAAACACGTCAGGCGTTCCCGCTGTACCTTACAGGATGCGCACGCGCACGGCGGCGGGCAGCGCCCGCAGGTCGCCGGCCAGGGCCGTCTCGTCAAAGCGGCCTGTCACGTCCAGCAGCGTGTAGGCGATGTCCTTGCGGCTCTTGTTGACCATGTTCTCGATGTTGAGGCGCGCGGCGGTCAGCGCGGCGGTGATGCCGGAGATGACGCCCGGCTCGTTCTTGTGGATGATGCAGATGCGCTTGCCGGCGCCGCGCGGCTGCTGCACGTCCGGCAGGTTGACGCTGTGCAGGATGTTGCCGTTCTTGAGATAATCGCTCAGCTCGGCGGCCGCCATCACGGCGCAGTTGGTCTCGCTCTCGGGGGTCGAGGCGCCCAGGTGCGGCGTGCAGTACACGCCCCTGACGCCCAGCAGCTCCTCGGCGGGGAAATCGCAGAAATACTCCGCCACCTTGCCGCTGGCAAGGGCCTCGAGCAGGGCGGCATTGTCGAC
The DNA here is from genome assembly GCA_947628865.1 of uncultured Gemmiger sp. GTDB lineage: Bacteria > Bacillota > Clostridia > Oscillospirales > Ruminococcaceae > Gemmiger. Next base: position 10,243 of record CANRBN010000010.1, on the reverse strand, counting down.
GAGCTCGCCGCGCGCAAAGTTCAAGATGCGCACGCCGTCCTTGCAGGCCGAGAGGGTGCGCTCGTTGATGGTGTGGCGGGTGGCGGGCAGATAGGGCACATGGATGGTCACATAATCGCAGCGGGGCAGCATCTCGCCCATCGTCAGGCAGTGCTGCACGCTGCGCGACAGGCTCCACGCCGCGTCGACGCTGATGTAGGGGTCATAGCCCAGCACCTCCATGCCGAGCGCGATGGCGGCGTTCGCGACCCGCGCGCCGATGGCGCCCAGCCCGATGACGCCCAGCGTCTTGCCGCGCAGCTCCGGCCCCACGAACTGCTTTTTGCCCTTTTCCACGTCCTTGGCGAGCGTCTCGCTGCCCTTGAGGGTCTGCGCCCAGGCCATGCCCTCGGCCATATGGCGGCTGCCGGCCACCAGCGCGCCGACGGTCAGCTCCGCCACGCCGTTGGCGTTGGCGCCCGGCGTGTTGAACACGACGATGCCCTTATCCGTGCAGTCCTCCACCGGGATGTTGTTGGTGCCGGCGCCCGCGCGGGCGATGGCCAACAGGCTTTCCGGCAGCGGCGCCTCGTGCATATCGGCGCTGCGCACCAGCACGCCGTGCGGCGCGGCGGCGCTGTTGTCGATCTCGAACTGGTTCGAGGGCAGCTTCGCCAGCCCGGCGGGGGAGATGGCGTTGAGGGTCTTGATGGTATACATGGTATGGTGTCTCCTTTCCCCTCAGGCGTGTTCCCTGCGGAACGCTTCCATAAAATCGACCAGCCGGTCGATGCCCTCGGGCGGCATCGCGTTGTAGATGGAGGCGCGCATGCCGCCCACGAGCCGGTGCCCCTTGAGGTTCACGAAGCCCGCCTCGGCTGCCGCGGAGCAGAACGCCTTGTCCAGCTCCTGCGTGGGGGAGGTGAACGTCACGTTCATCATGCTGCGGTAGCGCTTCTCGACCGGGTTTTTGTAGAAATCCTGCCCGTCCAGATAGTCATACAGCACCCTGGCCTTGGCGGCGTTGCGCGCCTGCATGGCCGCGAGGCCGCCGATGTCCCGCTCAAGCCAGTCCATCACGAGCCCGGTCATGTAGATGCACCAGCAGGGCGGGGTGTTGTACATGCTGCCGGCGCCGAGCAGCGTCGTATAGTTCATCATCGTGGGGATCTGCTCCGGCGCACAGCCCTTTGCGCTCTTGCCCAAAAGATCCTCGCGCACGATGGCCACCGCCATGCCGGCGGGGGCGATGTTCTTCTGCACGCCGAAATAAATGCAGCCGTATTTGGTCACATCCACCGGCTCGGAGCAGATCATCGAGCTCATGTCCGCCACCAGCGGCACGCCCGGCACCTCGGGCACCTCGACATAGCGGGTGCCGAAGATCGTGTTGTTCTGGCAGATGTGGATGTAGCTGGCGTCTTTGCCATACTCGATGGCCTTGACGTCGGGGATGTAGGTGAAGTTTTTGTCCTTGGACGAGGCCGCGATGCGCGCGGTGCCGAACTTGGCGCCCTCCTCGGCGGCCTTCTTGCTGAAGTTGCCGGTCACGATGTAATCGGCCGTGCCGCTCTCCATGAAGTTGAGCGGCACCATGGCGAACTGCTGCGTCGCGCCGCCCTGGAAAAAGCCGACCTTGTAATTGTCCGGCACGTTCAGCACGCGGCGCAGGGCGGCCTCGGTATCGTGGATGATGTCGTCGAACCATTTGCTGCGGTGGCTCATCTCCATCACGCTCTGGCCGCTGCCCTTGTAATCCAGCAGCTCCGCCTGCGCCCGCTGCAGCACCGCCTCCGGCAGCATCGAGGGCCCGGCGCTGAAATTGTACACTCTTGCCATGCTTGACAGCTCTCCCTTTTCCGTTCTGCGCGCGGCGCACATGCCAGGGGCGTGCCGCGCATGCCCCTATTATAAGCCGCGCGCGGCGCCGCTTTCCATCCTGCAAAACCCCGAAATTGGCCGTCCGGCCCGCGAAAAAACCGGCAAAAGGGCACAACTGTCACCCGCACGCGCACAGTTTCTGCCACAAAGATAAAAGAAAAGCGGCTGCTTCGGCGCCGCTTGACAAAATACTTTTACAAATGTAAAATAAATGCGAAAAATCCACCACAAACAGGGGAGATACTATGGAACGCCTTTCCCGCAGTGAGGAGCAGGTCATGGCCGCGCTTTGGCGGGCGGCCGAGACCGGCCCCGCCACCCGCCGGCGCATCGCGGCGGCGCTGCCCGCCGATCGCCGCTGGGCGGATTCCACGCTGCTCAACTTTTTGCTGCGGCTGGAGAGCAAGGGCTTTGTCAAATGTTCAAAGCAGGGCAACAAAAACCTCTACACGCCGCTCGTGCGCCGCGCCACCTACTGCGGCGCCGCCAGCGCCGCCCACCTGCAAACGCTGTACGGCGGCGACGTGCGCGGCCTGCTCGCGGCGCTGGACGCCACCGGGCGGCTGGGGCGCGCAGACGCCGAGCATCTCTTGCGCTGGCTGGACAACTGGCTGGCCGAGACACAGGAGTACGACGATGAATGAACGGTACGCCCCCGCGCTCGACGACCGCCTGCGGGCCGACATCCTCTTTTTCTTTGAAAAGACCCCCGCCGCCCTGCCCCCGCCGCTGGGCGCACCATGCGGTCATTGGCAGCCCCGCCGAGGTCGATGCGGAGCTCGTCGCCTGGCTTCGCGAGGCGGCGGTCTTTGCCGCCCGAAAACAGGGCGCCTGCCGCCCGATGCAGCCTGTCATCGCGTGATCAGCTCCTTGCGGCGCCAGCGCCCGCTGCGCCAGCGCAGCCGCATGCCCACGGCGCGGGTGCATTCGTCCATCGCCAGCCCGATGTAGGAGCCCACGACCCCCATCCCCAGCCGCACGCCGAACAGCCAGGTGCCGCCCACCGCGAACAGGAACATGAACACCACCGCCAGCAGCGTGGTGAACACGGCGTCGCCGCTCGTTTTCAGCGCGTTGCCGTACACAAGGTTCCCCGCGCGGCCCAATTCCAGCACGATGTCCACCGCCAGCACCCGCTGCACCAGCGCCGCCACCGCGGCGTCGGCGGTAAAAAGCCGCATCAGCGGCAGCGCGAACACGGCCAGCAGCGCCTGCAGCCCCGCCGAAAGCCCCATCGCCAGCAGCGCCGCGCGGCGGGTGGCGGCGTCACAGGCGTCATACTCTCGGGCGCCGATGCGCCAGCCCGTCAGCACGGCGGTGGCCTGCCCCAGCGCCACGCTGGCGCAGTAGCTCACGTTGCACAGCTGTACCGCGTAGGAGCGCGCGATCATGTTCAGCCCCTCGGCGTCCATGCCGTTCAGCAGCCGCACGACCAGCGCCACCGCCACGTTGTACAGCGCGGATTCCAGCGCGCTGGGCAGCCCCACGCGCAGGATCTGGCGCAGCACGGTGCGGTTGGGCAGGCGGAAGCCGTCGTCGGGGCCGCCGGTCAGGCGCAGCGCGGCCAGCACGAGCATCAGCAGGTTGACCGCGCGGGAGATGGCGGTGGCCAGCGCCACGCCCGCCACGCCCCACCGGCAGCCGAACAGGAACACCGCGTTCAGAACGACGTTGAGCACGTTGGCCGTCACGGTGGCCGCCGCCGGCCACCGCGTATGCCCGAAAGCGCGCAGGGAGTTGGCGTAGATGGGGATGAGCGCGGCAAACAGGCAGCTGCCGCCCACGATGCGCAGGTAGACCTCGGCATAGCCGAAAAGGCGCGGCGCGATGCCCATCACCGTGAGCACCGGCCCGGCGCCGCACCCCAGCAGCAGCGAGAACGCCGCCCCCAGCGCCGCGTTGAACAAAAGCCCCAGCCGCCGCGCCTGCCGCGCCACCGACGGGCGCCCCGCGCCGATATACTGCGTGAGCACCGCCGTCATGCCGGTCGAGGTGATGGCGAACAGGATGACGAACATGCCGATGTAGGAGTTGGCCGTGCCCACGGCGCCCACGGCCTCGCTGCTGTAGGCCGAGAGCATCAGCGTGTCCACCATGCCGGCCAGCATCAGGAACATCGTTTCAAGGTACAGCGGCAGGAACAGCCGGCGCAGGGTCTTGGGCTGGGCAGGGGTCATCGGGCAACGCCTCCGGGTCAAAGGGTCGAAATTCGCCGGCGCCCATTATAGCACCCCGGCGGGCCGAATACAAGGCGTGCCGCCCGGCGATCTTTTGCCCCGCCGCGGCGCCGTGGGCGCCGTTTTTTTGCCGGCAGGGGTTGACAGCGGCGGGTACTTTTGCTATACATATATTTAGTAATACTAAATATTAAACATAAGGGAGGCTCCAAACGGCATGGAGGACAGCGAGATCCGCTTTGCCCGGCAGCTCAAAAAGGGCGTGCTCGAGATGCTGGTGCTGGCCCTGCTCAGGGCAAAGCCCGGCCACGGCTACGAGCTGCTGCTGCGCTTAAAGGAGCGCAGCGGCGGCGAGCTGGCGCTCAAGGAGGGCACGCTCTACCCGATCCTGTACCGCCTGGAGGACAGCGGCTGCATCGCCTCCGGCTGGCAGACGCCGGGCGGCGCGGAGCAGGGGAGCGCGAACCCCTACCGCGCCATGCCGCGCAAGGTGTACACCATCACGCCGGCGGGGCGCGCGGCGCTGGCCGCGCAGATCCGGATCTGGCGGGGCCTTGCCGTCACCGTGGAGCAGTTCATCGGGGAGGGACAGCAAGATGAATGAGGTCAAACGCTACATGAACGCCATCGAGCGGCGCCTGCGCATGGATCGCAAGACCAGGATGCGCGTGATGGCCGACCTGGCGAGCGATTTCCAGAACCGCCGCGATGCCGGCCAGACCGACGCCGAGATCATGGCCGAGCTGGGCATGCCGGAACAGGCGGCGGCCGAGCTCAACGCCGCCTTCGCGACCGATGCCCCGGCGTCCGACCGCGCCTGGGGGCGGCCCAGCCGCTGGCGGTGGCTGTTTTTGGCCCTCGCGGTGCTGGCGCTGCTCGTAAACTTTGCGGTGATTTGGTTTTGGCGCTACATGCCTTTCTATGAAAGCTCGCCCGGCGGCACCCTTGGCATCATCGGCGGCGCCGACGGGCCGACGGCGGTCTTCGTGACGGGCGCCGGGACTGTGGGCGGGCTGGTCGGCCCGTGGGTGTTCGTGGCGGCGCTGTGCGGCTTTTTGCTGCTGGGCTGGTGCCGTGCCGATCGCCGGCGCCTGTGGCTGCCCATCCTTTTGTGCGCCGTGCCGCTGGCCCTGCTTGCGGTAAGCTCCATCGCGGCCCTGCTTTTGCGCCCCCGGGCAGGCGTGCCGCAGCCCTCGCTGCTCGCCCGGATCGCGCTTTCCCCCTCCGTCTGGGCGATGGCGCTGCTGGCGGCGGTGCTGGCGTGGGCGGTCTGGCTCTACCGCCGCAGCGGGCGCCGATAAGGCAAGCGCAGGCCGGGCGCGGCGGGGAATGCGCCGTTCCCCGCCGCGCCCGGCGATTTTTTGCCCCGCCGCGGCGCCGGGCGCTTGACATTGGCCCCGACCCATGCTAAAATAGCACTTGCATCGCCCTGCCACTGTGGAGAGGTGTCCGAGTGGTTTATGGAACCGGTCTTGAAAACCGGCGATTCGCGCGAGCGGACCATGGGTTCGAATCCCATCCTCTCCGCTTTTTGAATGACAAGTGAATACCAACTCACTTTGACTTGTGGAGTAATACTCAAGAGGTCGAAGAGGCGCCCCTGCTAAGGGCGTAGGTCGGGAAACCGGCGCGAGAGTTCAAATCTCTCTTACTCCGCCAAAAAAGCCGCAGTTACGCAATAAAATGCGTGACTGCGGCTTTTGCTTTGTGACTGAATCATATAGAATTATTCGTTTCTTGACTGGTTTTTTCGACTGCGTTGCCCCACCGGTTGCCCCACAAATTTTTTGGTGGCTTTCTCGACCGCCGCCAGCTTTTGTTTGAATGTGATGGTAGTATAGCGCTCTGTGATATCATCTATCTTGTGGCCTAGAATCTTTTTCCGCACCATGACAGATATGTTGGCTTCTTCCATTGCCGTTGCTAAAGTGTGCCGCCCGGCGTTAGCAGTCATATGGCGCTCGATTCCCCAATTCTCGGATTTCCAGTCATCGTAAAAATGTTCCCTGCAAGAATCAGCAAGGCCGTATTTTGCGCTTTTCATGGCTTCCTGTATAATAGGGATGATTGCTTTTGCAATCGGTATTTCTCGGTCAATACCGGCTTCCGTTTTTATGCCGCCGATGATTTTTTGACCTTTCAGGTCTATGTTTTCCAGCTTTAGTTGCAGCAATTCTCCGGGGCGCATTCCCGTATAGCAGAGAATCAAGGCAAAGCCGGCCATCTTGTCGCCTTTATTGTAAGCATCCCAAATCTTGTGTACCTCATCCAGCGTGAAAGAATCTTTTTTGGACTTTGGCTGTGTAGGCAGCTCCAACAGGTCGGTTTTGTCCTGGCTCACGTCCAGACATTCATTTGTGACAGCCACGTTATACAGCTTGCCAAGCAGCGTTTTGATATCACGTTTTGGGTAGTACGCGCCCGGTGCGGCATCTACAAGCGCCTGTAGTTCCGTGAATGGTATTTCCCCAATCACTCTAAAAGAAATCGGTTCCAGCCGCTTATAGGCTGTCTTATAGGCGCCGATTTTGTCCTTGCTCAACTCTTGATAGCGCTTTGTCTTTTTGAGCAGTTCCCATGCCTCGGATATGCGCATGGTCTTTTTATCTATGCTGCTTTCGGTCATGGTTTGGACATAGGCCAGCGCAGCGGCTTTTGTTTTGAATCCGTACTTCTTCTTTCTGTGCGCCAGCTTTCTGCCGTTATAGACCCGCAGCTCTGCCGCCCAAGTATCGCCGTGCTTGTATACGCTGCCGGTGCCGTTTGCCCGTTTAGGCGTTTTCCGCTCCACCGGCCCTATCTTCTTTCCACAATAGCAGCAGAACACAGAATCGTCCGGGATCTCTCGCCTACAGGCGGTGCGTGGACAAAGCATAGTGATACTCCCCTTGACATAAAGGGGCCAAAACCTTATAATAAAGATGTGCTGAACGAATTAGTTTGTGGTTTTGACCTCAGCGCGCGTCCATCCGGTGCCAGCCGGGTGGACGTTTTTATATTTTACGTCCCATGTTTGCCGCAAGCTGCTGTAATTTTTGGTAGCCTTGCGTGTTCCCGCTTTTCATGCGCGAGTAAGCCGAGAACGATTTAGGACAATCTTGCGGCAGATTTTGTTCCAGCCAAATATATTCTTCTTGCCGTTTTGCCTTTTCTGCTTCGCGCTTTGCCTTTTCTGCCATATCCGCGCGCCACGCATCATAACGGGCTATTTCTTCTTTTGTTCTATCATCAACGAAAGGCCGGTTGCTGTACTTTATTACGTTCTTGCACTCAAACGACGGCTCCATAACGCCATAGATAAAAGGCCAAACAGATAGGCAAACGTGGTTATATGTAAATGTTTCCGGCTTGAATTGCGCCGGGAGAGCAGGGAAACGCTTGTCGCGCCCGCTGATAGAATAAACGCGGTTTCTATACTTGGCGCACTCGGCACAGCAAATGCCGGAGTTTGTGATTTCCACAAGATCAGAATCAAGCTCTTTTGCGCTGCTTAGGCTACTGGTAACAGAATCACGTATGATGTTTTTGCTTTCAAAGTATGCGTCAATCTTTTTCTTTTCCACGTCCGCTTCATCGTTCCGGCCAGCCTTGCGCAGATAATACACAAGGCGCATGAAATCATCCCGTTTCCATATCATATCAGAAACGTACATAAGCTCATTTGCTTTGCGCAGGCAGGCAAGGGCAAGCTCTGTTCTACCGGCACCCCAATGCTGTGCAAAGCAGCGACCACGCAAATAGTATTCTACTCGGCCTGTTGCCGAATCGCCGTTAACCTCCCTACATGGAACAGGGATAGCCATTATTCCGGCAACAGAATTAAAATCATAAGCGGCGTTCAAACGGCGTTCTTCCTCATCCCGCATTGCAAGGTATTCTTCGTTTTGCTGCTCCAAAGACTTTTGTTTCGGCTTTTTCAGAAAATCAAACAGGCCCATTGCTCAACATCCTTTCGCAAACTTGATATTTATTCGCAGCAGTCCTATATTCAATGTGCGGGTCAGAAAAAACAGAATATAGGAGGGTTACAGTTGAATAATGAAGAACGGGCGGCTCTTGAAAAAGACGCCGCTGAAATTATCATGCGTTTAACGGATGATGAAATCAAAAAGATTTTGGAGGCGATTTTGAAATGCAAGTTATGATTTATGGCTGCTTGTTTGCGGTATGCTTTCTTTTACCTATATATACAAGCGCTGTTGTTACAGAGAGCGAACCCGACAAAAAAGACTATTATAAAGGCTGTTGTATTTCAATGCTGTGCGGGTGCGTTCTCTCTACGGTACTTTCGATAGCTATCTATTGCCTTACTTAAATCCACCCTTATAACCTTTCCTTGCGCGCTTTCTTCTGAATCAATGTCATAATATACAGAATCAAAAGCTGTGCCGAGATTGCCGGAGGTTTTAACGCGCACAATATTTAGCTTTAGTATGGCGCTGTCTTTGTTTTCTTTTCCACCGTGTAAGGAATACATTGTGCTGGCTGTTATGGCATCGCTTATTTGTGCAGCAAGCTCTGTTTCTGTTTCGTGTTCCCAATCAATTTTAGATTTTTCTATTGCCAATTTTGCAGATTGTTCCGCGATTGCCATTTCTCTTTTCTTTTGTTCACGGTTATTAAACCGAATAATAAGAAAATTGATAATGATAGTGACGATGCACCCTGCGCAATATTGCCAAACGGTTAAAGCCTCTGGTAACTCCACCATGTGCATTACCCCCTATCCTCAAAAGCGGCCTTGCCCATAGCGATAAACCGCTTTAGCTGCTCGTCAGACAGCGTTTTGATAAACTCCATAGCGGCGGCTTGGGTGGCCGTCAGCCCATCATCCTCCGGGGTGGTGGGCTTTTCTTGTTCTGTTAGCAAATACTCGGCAGATACGTCAAAGTATGATGCTAACTTTTCTAAATTAAGAGGTGTGGGAAGTTTGCCCTTTTTCCACGCCGTTGCGGTTGCGTTTGAAAGACCTATTGCTCTTGCAACAAATGACGGCTTAACATCTTTTTCCGCACACAGGCTTAAAAAGTTATCGTAAAACACTGACAATTAAAGCACCGCCTTTTTGTGCATTTTGCTAAAGTTAGATTTTTTAACAGATATGTATTGACTTCTAAAAATTCTAACCGTATAATAAAGATGCGGTTAGAAAACTAAACCAAACACGGCCCCGGCCCGGTATGGGCTGCGGCAACGCTTTTATGTATTGTGGCAAATCCATAATAGCACGTTCGGTTAAAAAATTCAACCGCAAAACATGACTTTGGCGAAAAAATTTCACCCCGCGCTTGGGGCACGAGGTGAAAGGCGGGTTACCGGGGACTATGCCGACGGTGGGCCTTGATGGTCTTGCCCCCGCCATAAACCGCGTTGCCGGCCAAGAGGTGCGCGCCGCTGAATATATCCACTGGTGGACGCTGCTTGGTTACTACTACGAGATCGGCGGCGATTGCATGTTCGCCAACGTGGTAGCGATACGCGACAAAATCAAGCGCGGCAAGAAGCTGGAAAAACACGAGAAGGAACTTTACCGGCGCAACAAAGACATCATCGACCTGAAATCGAAGTACAGCAGCGCCGAAAAAGATTTGCTGGCCCGGCTGACCTGACCGGGATTGTACCTTGAAAACTTCATAGAGATAGCGGAGATTTTAATTTGACAAAAAGCGACCACGCCCCTATAATGGAGGCGTGGAAACCCGCCGTTCCTGAAACGGTACGGTTCAAAGACGGTGCCTGACATCCCGCGAGAGCGGATGGGAGGCATGTATACAGCGCTCGCGGGAAATCTTTCCCGAAGGGAGGCTGGTACATATCACTTTATCTGATATCGGCAGCATTTGCAGCATCGTTGGCATTGTGCTGACGCTCTGGGCATTGTTCCATAAAAGAAAGTGAGCCGTCTGCTTGCGACAGGCGGCTCACAATGGTTGGGGTGACAGCCCCGATTGAATGAGTTGCATGTACCGTGGCACCGTTTAATGGGTTTCCACACTTTTATTATAAGCAGAGGGCGCTTGATTGTCAAGGCAAAATTTGATGGAAAATCCCTTGCCCGCTGTATAAAACTGTGGTATTATGGCAGGCAAGGAGGTTGATGTTATGGCAAACTATGTTACAAATACAAGTGATAAAAGCAAAAAGACAGCACTTGTTTGTTGGGCTATTGGCGGCTTGGGCCTGTTCGGGCTTGAAAACTATTATGT
>CANRBN010000009.1 GCA_947628865.1 uncultured Gemmiger sp. | reverse complement strand
GTATATGGAGATCGGCGAGGATAAGGACGGCAGCTATATCTTAAACGCCAACGACCTGTGCACCGCGCCGTTTATCGACCTCGTCTGCAAGGCGGGCATCGACAGCCTGAAGATCGAGGGGCGCGCCAAGACCTTTTACTATGTGGCCTCGGTCACAAGCGCCTACCGCCGCGCGCTGGACGCGTATCTGCAAGACCCCGCGGCGGAGGATTACACCCTGCCGGACGCCGTCATCGACGAGCTCAACAAGACAAGCCACCGCCATTATTCCCCGGGGTTCTATTTCGGTAAGGAGCAGGCGCTGCAGACGCCCAGCCACAGTTATGTGCGCGAGTGGGAATTTCTGGGCACGGTGGATTCCTGGCAGGACGGTGTGGCCGCGTGTACCCAGCGCAGCAAATTCACGCTGGGCGATACCGTCGAGGCTCTCCAGCCGGACGGCAGCGTCGTAGAGTGGCGTCCCGCGTGGCTCAGGGATGAGGCGGGGCAGAGCATCACCGATACCCCGCACCCGATGATGCGCTACACCGTGCCCTGCGCGCGGGCGCTCATGCCCTGCAGCCTGCTGCGCATGCGCAGGCACATCGAAGCTTGAAGAAGGAGGCAGCCGCCAATGGCTTTTCCGTGGATGGGCACCGACCGCCCCGGCCCCGGCGTGCAGCCGGATGCCCCGCGCAAGACCGGCTTTGCCCGCTGGTGTGAGATCCTGGGCCGCGATTTCGGCGCTCTTTGGCTGAGCGGCGCGCTGGCGCTGCTGGCGCTCGCGCCCTATCTGCTGGGGCTCTACTTTGCCGTGGCCGCGCATCTGCCGGCGGCGGCTATCCTCGCGGGCGTTGCGGGCGGGGCGCTGGCCGGGCCGTTTTTGGCGGCGCTGTGCGATGTCTGGCTCCGCGGCGCGCGGGACGAGCCGGTTTTGTGGCGCGAGACCTGGACGACGGCACTGCGCCGCAACGCAAAGCAAAGCCTTTTGCCGGGCATGCTCTGCGGCACGGTGGTCGGCCTGCAGGTGTTTGCCGTCTATCATCTCAACTATTCTTCCGATACGCTGCCGATGCTCGCGGTGCTGCTGCTTGGGCTGCTGCTGGCCTTTGCCTTTATGGCGTGGCTTTGGGCGCAGGTCGCGCTGTTCAGCGATCCGCTGCCCGTGCAGATCAAAAACTGCGTGCTGCTCACGCTGGGGTATCTGCTGCCGTCCTTTGGCGCCGCGGCGCTGGGGCTTGCCTATACGGCGTCGATGGTGCTGCTCGCCCCCGTGAGCTTTCTCGCGCTGCCCATCACGAATCTCTGGCTGCCGGCGGCGCTGCTGCTGGGGCCCATCTACACAAAGCTCGAAAAGACCTTTGACCTCGAGGCCTCGATCCGGGCCCTGCACGAGCAGCAGCAAAACGAGGATCAGGAATAAAAAAGCCGCTCCCCATCCGGAAAAGGGGAGCGGTCTTTTGTATCGTGGCATCATTTTGTCAGCGCCAGCCACAGGGCGTTGACGGCCTCCGCTTGCGCGGGGTCGGCGGCGTCGGTCAACACGCCGCGGGCAAGGCGGAACCCGTCCCACACGCCGCCAAAGGCGGCGGGCACCGTCATATTTTCCCAATTTGCGGCGTCGTAATCATCATCCGGGGCGGGGGCGCTGCCGTCCAGATAACACAGCGCGCCGGTCATGCGCTGGAAGCCCTCGGGATCCTCAAGCAGATAGAGATACGCCCCGCCCGCCGCATAAACGCTGCCGGTCAGGCGCGCCACGGTGGCCATGCGGATCTCCATCTCTTCGGGCGGCGGGTCACGCGTAAAGTCGAGCGGATAGAGCTCGACCTCCACAAGCACCTGCCCGTCGCCGTTCGCATCGGGGCAGAGCGCGGCGAGCCGCGCCTGCAGCGCTTCGGCGTCGGACTGCGGGGGCTCTTGTGCGCAGACCACCGCCACGCAGGCATCCGGCACGCTGCGGCTGCGCAGGCCGTGCACAAGGCCTGCCGCCAGCAAAAGCGCGACGGCGGCGCCTAAAACCCACCATTTGGAATAATGCCACCAGTTGGCGGCCTTCTGCCGCGCGGAATACTGCCGCGGCGCTTCGGGCTGCCATTGCTCGGCGCTGTGCTTCGTCACCCATGCCATGGCTTTTGCCTCATCGGGCGGCGGACGTCACCAGCGTTTCCAGCCGGGACGTGCCGCGCGGGATCTCATACCGCACCGCCGGGATGACGGTGTTGGGGCTGTACAGGTTCGTGTTGGGCCATGCCTCCACGATGTGGCCGGCGCCGCCGCTTTTGCTTTGCACCGTGCAGGAAAGCGCATCGCTGTGCGCCTCGGCGGCGGTGCCGTCCACCGCGGCTGCAAAGCCGGGCGCAAACCTCGGCACGGCAAAGCCGCAGTCATAGGCGGTGCAGGAAAACTCGCTCTCCACCGTGTGGCGGCGCAGATGCCCGCCCGCGCAGGGGATGAGCTCGGTCGTGACCTTGATGCCCGGCAGCGGGCTCCACTCGCTCAGCAGGCGGTCGGCCCAGAGCTCCACCTTGCGGCTGTGCCGCCGCACGAACACCCAGCCGCCGTCCGCGCCGGGCAGCACAAAGGCCAGCATGCTGTCGGGTGCTGACTGCGCGAGCTGTACATTGCTGCGGCTGGCCGAAAAGCCGAAGCGCGTGCTGTAGCAGAATTTTGAATACTTTTCGGCAAACTGGCCGTGACCGCTCTTCTCCACCACGCCGGGCGCATAGGCGTTGAGCTGGCCGTCCGGCAGGCGCTGCAGCAAAAGCCCCGCGGCATACTGCACATGCAGGCCGGGCGCCGCGTATTCGGCGGGCAGCGGCGCAGCCTCGGCGGCCCAGAACGGATGCTCCGCCGGCAGCGCCAGCGGCAAAAACACTTTCATCGCCCAGTAGGGGCTCCCGGGCGCGTTGTAGCGCTCGGACATGAGAAGGTCGGGGTAACAGTAGCCAACGGTCAAAACGCCGTCACGGTCAAAAATGGGGCGCTCCAGCCACCAGTTCAGATTGCGCACGATGATGCCCTTCATCGCGGCGAGCGGCAGCGGCTCCAGCCCCGCCCACACGCAGGCGGAATAGAACGCGCACTGCGCGAAGCGGTAGGTCAGGCTGCGCCCGTAGGGCAGGGCAGAGCCGTCGGCATCGAACCAATGCGCAAAGCTCTTGCCAAATTCGAGCGCCCGCGCGCGGAACACCTCGGCGCGCTGTGGGTCGCGATCTTTGGCGAAAACGCTGTACAAAACGCCGTAGTATTGCAGCGCCCACGGGATGTAATAGTCTTTTTGCGGCTTATCGGCAGCGGGACCGTCGGTGTACCAGCCGTCGCCGACATACCAGCCGTCCATCTCGTCCAGATCCTGCGCGGCCAGCGCCATATCGCTCGGCATGCCAACGCTCTCGAGCGCCAAATCGACGAGCACGCGGAAAAACCGCCAGTTGCAGTGCGGCAGTTCGTGCTCGTTGATGCTGTACAGCCAGCGGGCAAGGTTTTTTTGGGCGGGCCCGCTGAGCGGCGCCCAGACGATGCTCGGCGCCTCCAAAATGGCGCAGGCGATGGCGGCCATCTCCACAAAGCACTGGTCATAATCGACGGTATCGCCCCAGTATTCGGGGTCTTGCGGGTCGCTGCCGGAGGCAAGGCCCTTTTGGTAAATGGCTGCGAACGGCCCCGCCGCCCCGCCGCCGCACCAGTAAGGCCCCAGCGCCCACAGCGGGCGGGAAAAGCCCTCCAGCCCGATGGCGCGCTCGCCGTAGCTGGCGCCGGCGCCGCCCGGCACCATGCGCGCCCCGCCGGGGGAGTAGAGCCCCAGCAGCGGGTCGAGCAGTTTGTGCATGAGGGCGGCAAAGTCCTGTTTTGTACGCAGCTGCATGGCAGCGGCCTCCTTTTTACCAGTAGAGCTTCCAGTCACACAAAAAGCGGGTCAGGGCTTCCATGTAGAAGTAATCGCCCCAGCTCACGCACTCGTCCACGCCCTCCGGCGTGCAGGTGTTGTAGGGGCTCTTTTTGCTGTAGGTGCCGTGGCGCACAAGGCCGATGCCGGCGGGGCCCTCCTTGACGGTATAGTGCTCCGCCACGCTGGCCAGCATCTGCGCGGCCAGCGTCTTGTAGCGCACGCACTCGGCGCTGTCCACATGCTTGGCGGCCTCCAAAAGGCCGCAGGCCACGATGGACGCCGACGAGGAATCGCGCGGCTCCTCATTGCCGGAAGTGAACGTCATATCCCAGTAGGGCACCATGTCCTCAGGCAGGCGGTCCAGATAATAGTCCAGCACGCGGCGGAAGGCGTCCAGATATTCCGGCTTTCGGGTATAGGTATAGCTGATGGCGGTACCGTACACGCCCCACGCCTGCCCGCGGGCCCAGCAGCTGTCGTCTTTGTAGCCCTGGCAGGTGGCGCCGCGCACCGGCGCGCCGGTGGCGGGATCCATGAAGAAGGTATGGTACGTGGAGCCGTCCGCCCGGATGGAGTTGGCCAGGCAGGTGGCCACATGGCGGTGGGCAAGGGCGGCGTAATGCCCGTCCCCACTCACCTCGCTGGCCCAGTACAGCAGCGGCACGTTCAAAAGGCAGTCGATGATGTAGCGGTAGTTGTCGGCGGCGCCCAGGGGCCCCCACGCCTGGAAAAAGCCGCCCTTTTCCTGAAAGCGGGTGCACAGCTGGTCGGCGGCCAGCAGCGCGGCCTTTTTGCCGGCCTCGCTGCCGGTCAGTTTGTAGGCCGCCACGCAGGAGGGGCTGTAGAGGAAGCCCATGTCGTGGTGGTCGACCTCGACCTTGTGTTCGATGCGCCACAAAAAGCTGTCGACCAGCGTCAGCGCCGTGTTTTTGAAGGCATCGTCCCCGGTGCGCTCCCACGCCAGCCAGACCTCGCCCGGCCAAAAGCCGCAGGTCCACTGGGTGTTGTCACAGGCGGGGTAGATATCGTGCACGCTGGAATGGTTTTGGCAGCGGGCGGTAAAAAGCGGCAGATTTTGGCGCACGAGCCCGACGGCCGTGTCCAGCGCGGCCTCGGCCTGCGGTTTTGTCAAAACAGGGTTGGGAAAAGTCTTCATATACAGACACCTCATACATTTCAGGCGTTTCAAAAGAGGATCAAAGGGGAAAGTGCACAACGCGGGGCATGGGGCGGCGGAAACCGGCCCATGCCCCGCGGGGCCTGTCCTTGCTTGATTTTACCCTTTCAGGCCCGAGGACGCAACGCCCTGCACAAAGTATTTTTGCAGCGAAAGGAAAACGATGAGAACCGGTATCAGCGCGATGACCGAGGCCGCCATGATGAGGCCGTACTCGGCCGAATACTGGCTGATGAACATCCGCAGGCCGATCTGGATGGTCTTGAGCTCGTTCTTGGTCAGGTAGATGAGGGGCCCGAGGAAGTCGTTCCAGGTGTTGACGAAGGTGAAGATGACCAGCGTCGACACCGCCGGCAGCGACAGCGGCAGCATGATCTTGGCGTAGATGCCGTATTCCGAAAGGCCGTCGATGCGCGCGGCCTCGCACAGCTCGCTCGGCACGCCCTCATAGAACTGCTTCATCAAAAAGACGCCGAAGGCCGAGAACGCCTGCAAAAAGATGATGGCCAGGTGGGTGTTGTTCAGATGCCAGGAGCGCATCATCATGAACTGCGGCACCATGTAGGCCTGCCACGGCACGGCGATGGTCGCGATATAGCCGAGGAACAGGATGTTCTTGCCCTTGAAGTTGAGCTTGGCGAACGCGTACGCCGCAAAGGAGGAGGTGAGCACCTGCAGGAAGGTGACGATGACCGTCAGCTTGGCGGTGTTTTTGACGAAGGTCAGCAGGGGGATCTTGGTCCAGATATCCACGTAGTTCTGCGGGCGCGGATTGGAGGGGATCCACTCGATGGGGAAGGTGAAGACGTCCTTGTTCAGTTTGAAGGACGCCGACAGCATCCAGATGAACGGCACGAGCATCAGCGCCGCGATAATGATGAGCAGGGCATAGATGAGCACCCGCACCACCGTGTTCTGCACCTTGATGGAGCCGCTTTTGGTTTTGACCGCTTGGGTAGCCATGTTGTGTTTCCTCCTTCCCTTTAATTGTCGCTGGACGAGCCCTTGAACTGGATGAGCGTGACGACCAGCACCAGGGCGAACAGTACCATGGCAATGGCGCTTGCATAGCCGTACTTGGGCGTGTTGACGAAGGCGACGTTGTATACGTCATACACAAGGGTGATGGTGGCGTTGCCGGGGCCGCCCTGGGTGATCATGAACATCTGGTCATACACCTTGAAGGAGGCGATGGTCAGCATGATGACGACGAAGAAGGTGGTGGGGCGCAGCTGCGGCAGCGTGACGTGCCAGAAGATCTGCCAGCGGGTGGCGCCGTCCAGCTCGGCGGCTTCCTCCAGCTCGGGGTTGACGCCCTGCAGGCCGGCCAGGTAGATGACCATGTAATAGCCCATGTTCTTCCACACGCTGAACAAAATGACGGTGATCATGGCCGTATCCTTGCCGGCGGCCCAGCGCGGCAGGTTCTCCACGCCAAGGCTCGACAGGATCATGTTCACGGGGCCCATCGACGGGCTGAAGATCATGTTCCAGACCGCCGCCACCGCGACGAGCGACGCCACATACGGGAAGAAGGACACGGTGCGGAAGAAGTTGCGGCATTTGACGTTCTGGTTGAGCAGCATCGCCAGCCCCAGGCTGCACACCAGCGTCAGCGGCACGGTGCCCGCCGAATAGACGATGGTGTTGACGAACGCCGTTTTGAAGGTGTTGTCGTGCATCAGGTCGATAAAGTTTTTAAGGCCGATGAATTCGATGGGGTGCACGCCGTCCCAGCTGCAAAACGACAGCCCGATGGCGAACACCATCGGCACCAGCGTGAACACGCAGAAGCCGATGAAGTTGGGCGCGATAAAACTGTAGGCGATCAGGCTTTCCCGCGCGTTTTTGCTCAAACCGCGCCGGGGTGCGGCCTTGGCGGCCGTGGTAGGTACAGGCATACGATCCCTCCTAAAAACACATTCCGGGAAACGGGATAGGGAACGGGGGGCGGGCGCAACGCCCGCCCCCCGCCTGTTTCAGTGTCAGTCGTTACGGGCAAATCAGCCGTTGAGGATGGCGGTGACCTGCTCGTTCATGTTCTGGATGCCCTCGTCGATGGTCTCGGCGCCGGTCATGATCGCGTCATGCTCGGTGTTGAGGACGGTCTCGATCTCGCTGGCCTTGTCGGACAGCGGCATCTCAAGGTAGACGGCCACGGTGTTCAGCGCTTCAACAGAGGCCTCGTCATCCGGGAAGCCCTCGGTCTTCGCGATGATGGAGTTGATGTCGGGGTTGCTCAGGGCGGGGAACGTACCGGTCTCGGCGACAACGGCAGCGCCCTCGGGGCCGGAGCACCAGTTGATGAAGTCGAGCGCGGCTTCTTTCTTGGTGGAGTTGGCGTTGATGGCAAGGCTGGTCACGGTGCCCAGCGTGGTGCCGGCTTCGACGCCGTCGGGATGCGGATACTTGACCATGCCGAAGTTGACGGGCTCAACGCCGTTGGTGGCCGCGTCCTTGTTGTAGGTCTGCAGGGTGGCGAGGAACCAGCTGCCCATGTTGCACATGGCGGCCTGGCCGTTCTCGAACACGCCGCTGTAGTGAGCGCCGCTCGTCTTGGCCTCGCCGTAGTCCATCACATAGCCGCCGTTCTGCTCGTCGAGCACCATCTCATAGATGGGCTTGAGGAAGTCATAGTTGCCCTCGATGATGGTGTGCTTGCCGTCCAGGATGCCGAACAGAGAGACGTCGGAGCGCCAGGTGTGGTAGTGGTTGCCGTAGACCTTTTCGGCGCCCTCGCCGGAGGTCATCTGCTTGACAAGAGCGTCAAACTCCTCAAGGGTCATGTCGTTGTCGGGGTAGGGAACGCCCGCCGCGTCGAACAGATCCTTGTTGTAGAACACGACCCAGAAGTCGGAGCGGAACGGGACGGCATAGTAGCTGCCGTCGGAAGCGGTCAGCTGCTCAAGAACGCCGCCGAAATCCGCCTCGGGGGTGGTCAGCTTGCCGTTCAGCGGCTCGAGGACCTCAAGGTTGATGAGGTTGGCATAGCCGGGGATGTCCTTGATGGAAAGGATGTCCAGCTCGCTGTTGCCGCCGGCCAGCTGGGTGGCCAGCTGGGTCATGTAGTCGGTGGAGCCAAGGTCGGTCATCTCGATGGTCACGCCGTCATGGGTGGCCATATAGCCGTCGGCCATGGCACGCCAGTACGCGGTGGACTCAAGATCCCACAGCGCCCAGTTGAGGGTCACTTCCTCGGTGGTGGCAGCGTCGCCGTTGTTATCGGCGGGGGTGTTGTCGTTGGTGCTGGCAGGGGTGCTGGCGGCGGGAGTGCCGCCGGCGTCAGCCTGGCCGCCGCAGGCAGCAAGGCTCAGCGTCAGGGCAGCTGCCAGCGCCAGAGCGATCAGTTTGCGCATAGTGTTTTTCCTCCTGTGTTCATTTTTTAAAAACGCAGGCCGCAGCGCGGCCCAACCGTTTCTGACTGTGATTGTAGCGGAGTTTTTGGTGATTTTGGATGGTATTTTTAAAGAAAAGCCTGTATTTTTTACCATATTTTCAATCGGAGCTCTAAAAACCTGCACTATTTCTCGAAAACCTGTAAAATTTAACGATTTTCACAAAATCACAGTACAAGGCTGCCTGCGATTTGTGCGTATCGCTTGCCCGCGGCTTGACAAGGCGCCGCCGCTTGCGGTATCTTTTAAAAAGGAACAAAGGGCCAAACGGCCAGTGGGGAGGGCGCAGGTATGCAACAGGCGGCACACCGCGGAAGCATCCGCCGGCGCATCGTGCTTTTGGTGCTGGCCTTTACCCTTGCCACCACGCTCATCATGGCCGCCAACAGCGCGCAGGCGGTCGCCGGGCGCACCGAGCGCGCGGCGCTGCAATCTGCCGAGTTCACGCTGCAAACGGCCAGCACCGCCATCCGCGCGAACATCGCCGAGGTCGACGGCCTCGTCAACTGGTGCGCCTCCGACCCCTCCACCCGCACCTGGCTGCTCACGGCGCAGGGCTCCGCCTCGCTCAACCAGACGGTGTACACGACCGTCTCGGGTAAATACAACTCCATGCGCACGGCGCCCTATCTGCAGCGCTTTCTGTGTGTGGGCGGCAGCGGCTCGGTGCTGCAGTTCGGCACGGCCAGCGCGCAGTCCCGCCCGCTGACGGCTGCTGCGCTTGTAGCCCTGCCCGGCTTTGGCGGGCAGGGCGATGTCGCCTGGCAGAGCATCGTGACCGACCCGCTCATGCTGCCCAACCAGGCGCAGCAGGGCATCCCCGTCTCGCGCACACTGCGCGGCACCGGCGCCGGGCTGACGGCGCACGTCTACATCGCGGCGGCCACCACACTCATCACCGACCCGCTGCGTGACCTGGCCCTGCCCGAGGGCGGCGCGCTCTACTGGCTGATGGGCGGTACCCCCTATGCCGTGCAGGGCACGGCGCTCACGCCTGTGCAGGCGGCGGATGCAGCCGCCTTTGCCGAAACGGAGGGCGAAACGCTCGACCCCGCCACGCGGCTCTACACAGGCCGGCGGGGAGATGCGGACGTGCTGGCCGTCAGCTATCCGCTCGGCGTACACGAGCTCTATCTCGTCGAGACCATCCCGGCCACCACGGCGGCGGACATGCTGCCGCTGCTGCTGCGCACGGTGGGCATCAGCCTTTTGTTCATCGTGCTGCTGGGCATCATACTGGTTGTGCTCATGCAGTATATGGTCGCGCGCCCCGTGCACGCTTTGCAGCGCCAGATCGAGCGCCTTTCCGCCGGCGACCTCACGCCCGACGAGACCATCGAATGGAACAACGAGTTCGGCGATATCGGCCAGGGCATCAACCGCATGACCGGCAGCATCAACGCGCTGATGGAAAAGCGCCTTGAGGACGAAAAGCAAAAGCAGGATCTTGAGTACCGCATGCTGCAAAACCAGATCAACCCGCATTTCATCTACAACACCCTCAACGGCATCAAGTGGATGGCGACCATCCAGCACGCCGACGGCATCGCCGAGATGACGACGGCGCTCTCCCGCCTGCTCAAGAGCGTTTCCAAGGGCAACGAGCGGCTCGTGCCGCTGTATGAGGAGTTTGCCCTGCTCAACGATTATTTCACCATCCAGCAGTACCGCTACGGCGGCACCATCACGCTGGAGGTCACGCACATCGAGGACGAGCGCCTGGCGCAGTTCTGCCTCATCCCGCGCTTTACGCTGCAGCCGCTCGTCGAGAACGCCATTTTCCACGGCATCGAGCCCAGCGGCCACGCCGGCGAGATCACCATCACCGTCACGCGCGAGGGCGGCGATGTGCTGCTGCGCCTGCACGACAACGGCGTCGGCATGTCGCCGGAGCAGGCGGCCAAGGCGCTGCAGGAGCCCGGCCCCGAGGAGGCCGCCGCCAAGTTCCGCCACGTCGGCGTGTGGAACGTCCACCGCCGTTTGCAGTACAGCTTCGGCGAGGCGTACGGCCTTGCCATCGAGAGCGAGCCGGGAGCCGGCACGACCGTCGTCGTCCGGCTGCCGGCAGCGGCGCTTGAAACCGACGCCGCCGCACAGCATGAGGAGAACAAAGAATGATACGCGTTTTCTTGATCGACGACGAACCGCTCGTGCTCATCGGCATGCAGGGCATGCTCGACTGGGCCGCGCTCGGCTATGAGGTGGTCGGCACCGCCCGAAACGGCGGCGAGGCGCTGCCCCTCATCGAGCAGACGCGCCCCGACATCGTGGTGACCGACATCCGCATGCCGGTGATGGACGGCCTTGCCCTGCTCGAGCACTGCCGCGAACAGGACGCCGCGCTGCCGGTGTTCATCATGCTCACGAGCTATGAGGAGTTTGACTATGTCAAGCGCAGCCTGAGCCTTGGCGCCGTCGAGTACCTCATCAAGATGGAGCTCTCCGCCGAGAGCCTGCGCGCCGCGCTCGACCGCGCCCGCCAGGCCGTTGAGAAAGAATCGGCCCTGCGCGCGCCCGCCCAGCAATCCGGCAGCCTGACGGCCTACCGTGAGCGCCTTTTCTTGCAGCTCTATGGTGGGCTCTTCACCGACCGCGCGATGTTTGACCGCCTGTGCGGCGAGGTCGGCCTTGGCTTTGACGCGCCGCAGTACGCGGCCGCGCTGGCCGAGATACAGGGCCTGCCGCCCGCGCCGGACGGCGGCGAGGGGCCGGAGGCCGACCGCCTCGTCTCAATGAGCGCCGGGGTCATCGGTATGGCGGCCAAGACGATGCCGCGCTACCTGCCGTGCTGGGTCACGGGGATGGATCTGCGGCACTTTTCGGCCCTGATCCCGCTGCAAAACGGCGGCGAGCTGCGCGCGGCGCTCATGCCGGTACTCGAAAAGACCGAGCAGATCCTGCACAACTACTTCAACATCACGCTGCACTGGGCGGTGGGCCGCCCGGTCGACGATATCTTGAAGATCCGCGCAAGCCAGCAGGACGCCTTTGACGCGCTGCCGCTGCTGGGCGCGGAGCAGCCGGTGCTCTTCTGCACCGAGCGCGCGGGCACCCAGCTCGACCATCGCGCGCAGCTGGTGGCGCAGGTGCAGCAGTATATCCGCGAAAACCTTGACAAACGCCTTTCCCTCAACGAGGTCGCGGCGGTGTTCAACTTCAGCCCCAACTATCTGAGCCAGCTCTTTGCGCAGAGCGGGGAACACGGCTACGTCGAGTTCGTCACCGCCACCCGCATCGACGCCGCCAAGCAGCTCATGGCCTCGACCGACCTCAAGGTCTACGAGATCAGCGAGCGCATCGGCTTTGAGAGCGCGTTCTATTTCAGCCGGGTGTTCAAAAAGCTCGAGGGCGTCAGCCCGCGCGAATACATGCAAAAGGTAAGGAACTGAATCTGTATGCTGTGTGAACTTTTGGCAAATGCCGTCTACACACCGCAGCGGCCCAGCATCGCGCCCCGGGCGGCGGCATGGCGCAGCCTGCCGGGCAATGCCCGCCTGCAGGCCGCCGGCGATGACGTCCTCAAAAAAGCGCGCCGTCCCGCCGCGCTGCCGCTTTCGCTGTGGCTTGCCTTCGGCCAAAAAGGCGACCGCAGCGCCTACGAGACGCCGTACTTCGCCCGCCGCCGCGCCCTGTGCGCGCTGGCAATGGCCGAGTGCGCCGCCGGCAGCGGGAAATACCTGCCCGCCATATCTGACTACGCCTGGGCCATCTGTGAGGAGAGCGCCTGGCAGCTGCCGGCACACAACAGCTATGTGCGCGATGCCCCGCAGCTGCCGCTGCCCGACCCCGCGCGCCCTGTCATCGACCTGTTTGCCGCCGAGACCGGCGCGCTGCTGAGCGTTCTGTACGCGCTGCTCGGCAAACGGCTGGACGCGCATGCGCCCGGCCTTGCCAAGCGGCTCCGGCGCGAGGTCCAGCGCCGTGTGCTCACGCCCTACCGCACGGCGCATTTCTGGTGGATGGCCGATACCGTCCAGCCGCAGGACAGCCCCGTCTGCAACTGGACGCCGTGGTGCACGCAGAACGTGCTGCTCGCGGCGGCGGTGTTCGCGCCGGTGCGCGCGCTGCCGTTTTACATCCAAAAGGCCGGCAAAAGCCTTGACAGCTTTCTCTCGGCCTACGGCCCCGCCGGCGGCTGTGACGAGGGCGCGCAGTACTATTCCCACGCGGCGCTGACGTTTTATAACGCGCTTGAGCTGCTCTGCCATATGGCCCCCGGCGTGTTCGAGCCGGTTTGGCGCGAGCCCAAGCTGCGCAACATGGCCGAATACATCCTGCACATGCATGTGGAGGGGCCGTGGTATCTCAACTTTGCCGACTGCAGCCCCAGGGCCGGCGCGCGCGGCGCGCGGGAATATTTGTTTGCCAAGCGCGTGGGCAGCACGGCGCTCGAGGCGCTGGCGGCGCATGATTTTGTCTCGGGCCTGGACGAGGCGAACCACCAGCCGGAAGAGAGCTCCGGCGGCATCAGCCTGTATGAGCAGGTGCAGGCGGCCTTTGCCGAGCGCGAGATGCGCGCCGCTGCGGTGCGCTTTGGTGCCAGCCCCCAACAGCAGCCGCGCGATATCTGGTACCCGGGCGTCGGCGTGCTGGCCGCGCGTCGCGGGGCGTATGTGCTGGGCGCCAAGGCCGGCGGCAACGCCGACAGCCACAACCACAACGATACCGGCAGCGTCACGCTCTACAAAAACGGCACGCCGCTGCTCATCGACGTGGGGGTCGAGACCTACACGCGCGATACGTTCAGCCCGCGGCGCTATACCATCTGGACGATGCAGTCGAGCTGGCACAACCTGCCGGAATTTGACCCCGACGGTGCCGCGTACAAGCAGCAGCCGGGCGCCGCGGCCTGCGCGAAGGACGTGCGCGTCGATGACGACCTGGGCGGCCTGTCGATGGAGCTCTGTGCCGCCTACGGCGCGCCAGGCACCGTGCCGGGGCTTGGCAGTTACCGCCGCACGGTGCGCCTGAGCGATGGCGGGCTCACGCTGCGCGATGCCACCGATTACCCCGGCACCGTCGCCCTCACGCTGATGAGCGCCGAGGCGCCCGACGTTCAGGGCGACACCGTTCATCTCGGCACACTGGCCGAAGCGAAGATACGCGGCGCACAGCGCATCACGACGGAAGCGATCCCCGTCACCGACGCCCGCCTGCGCGCCGCCTGGCCGGAAACGATCTACCGCACGCGCGTGTATTTTGCAAGCGAACTCACCGTACAGATCACCTGAAAGCAGGGGAGGCAGACGACCATGCCACAGCAGCCCATCAAATTGAAGATCCTCGACAAAGCCGGCCACACGCTGCTCACGGCGCCCGCCGCCGAGCGCGTGGCGCTCGTCTACACGAACCGCTATAAGCGCGGCGACCGCGTGGCGCTCGAGATCGGCACGCCGGGGCAGTACTGCGTCGTCCAATTTGAGGACACGATGCCCCCGGCGCTCGTCTATGTGCAAAAGCGGGAGATCAATTTCAGCATCCCCTTTGGCGAGCAGGCGACCGTTTACAACCCCAAGAGCTTTGCGGGCGCCTGCCACATCGTGCGCGCGCGGCTGGCCACACAAAGCGAGATCGCGGCGCGCCGCAATCTCGCCTTGAACCCCTATGACGCGCACGGCGATACCGGCTTTTACCCGCACGCCAGCGCCAACGTCGAGACGCGCGGCGAGGCCGTGTTCGCCGCCCGCAACGCCGTGGACGGCGTCTATCTCAACACCGCGCACGGCGAATGGCCCTACCAGAGCTGGGGCATCAACCGCGACCCCAACGCCGCCCTCACGCTGGATTTTGGGCGCCCCGTCACGGTCGATGAGATCCGCCTGACCCTGCGCGCCGATTTCCCGCATGACAGCTGGTGGACGGCTGCCACCGTCCGCTTTGACGACGGCAGCGCCGAGACGCTCGCGCTGCAAAAGCTGGCAGCGCCGCAGGCGTTTGCCGTCGCGCCGCGCACCATCACCAGGCTGACGCTGTGCGAGCTCAAAAAGGCCGGCGACGAGAGCCCATTCCCGGCCTTGACACAGATCGAGGTCTTTGGCCGGGAGGCCAACGCGGCGAAGCCATAAACCACTCACATCGTGATATCAGTGCCACAGCAGAGATCGTCATTTTAAAAATGTCTTGATATCAAAATTCCCACCGACGTCGTCGGCGGGAATTTTGGCGTCACGATATTCAGTTCTGCCAAAAAGCGGAAAGAAAACCTTGTAAAGCATCAATACTTGTCACATTTTGTATGTGTGACCAGTGCGGCGGCATGAGGGCACGGTAGGCGGGCGTTGTAAAGCGGTCGTCGAGCAGCAGCACCACGCCCTTGTCGCTCGGTGTGCGGATCACGCGCCCCGCAGCCTGCAAGACCTTGTTCATGCCGGGGAAGCGGTAGGCGTAGTCAAAGCCGCTGCCGCGCGTCGCCTCAAAGTGTTCACGCAGCTGCTCCTGCCGCGGCCCGACCTGCGGCAGGCCCGGCCCCACGACCGCCACACCGATGAGCCGCTCGCCCGCAAGGTCGACCCCCTCGCCGAACACCCCGCCCAGCACCGCAAAGCCGAGCAGCGTTTGTGCCGGATCGGGCCGAAACTGCGCAAGGAACGCCGCGCGCCCGGCCTCGTCCAGGCCGCTTTCCTGCTTGAGCGTCGGGATGCCGGGGCAGAGCTCTAAAAACCTGTCGTACACCGCTTGCAGGTAGGCATAGCTCGGGAAAAAGGCGAGATAGTTACCGGTCTTGCCCTGCGCCATCGCGGCAAGGTAGCCGGCCACCCTGTCGATGCTCGCCTGCCGGTCCTTGTAGCGCGTGCTCACGTCACACGCGCAGAAAAGCCCCAGATTTTTCTGCGGGAACGGGCTGCGCAGCGCGACGGCCTCGGCCTCCGGGATGCCGCAAAGGTCCTTGTAATAGCCTGGCGGCGCCAGCGTAGCGCTGTAGAGCACCGCCGCGCGCCCGCGCGCAAGATCCTGCGCGAGAAAAGCGCTCGGGTCAAGGCAGAGCGCGGTGAGCGTCACCTCGCTGCCGCTGGCAGTTACCTGCAAAACATAGTGCTCATCATAGGTCTCGGCAACGCGCAGCCATTCGCGCACGGCAAAATAGAGCGCGAGCAGGGCGTCGTGCGTCTCGCCCTCGCGGTGTTCGTCGAGCCAGTCCTGCAAGGGCTCGCAGAGCGCGGTCAGCGCGCGGTCGAGCGCACTGTCCGCCTCCTTTTGAAAGACGACGCGCCCGAACCGCGCATCGGGCGCCTCCTCGCAGCGGTGCCGCCAGCCGATCAAAAGCGTATTGACGCGCCCAAGCGCTGCCTTGAGCCGGCTTTTCGGTTTACCGAGCTGCTTTTTGGCCGCGGTGAAATCACTTTTCACAAGGCGCGCCGTGTGCATCTCCCGCGCGCGCTCGGGCAGGTTGTGCGCCTCGTCGATGAGGAAGATGTGATCCCCCTTGCCGTCAAAAAAGCGGCGCAGCCGCACGACCGGGTCGAACAGATAGTTGTAGTCGCCGATGACCACATCGCTCCAGAGGCTGGCGTCCAATCCCAGCTCGAACGGGCAGACGCGGTGCGCGCGCGCGATGCTTTGCAGGGCCTGCGCCGTCAGGGCCGGGGTGTCGAGCGCGTGCCAAAGCGCTTCCTTGCGGCGGTCAAAGTAGCCGTCGGCATAGGGGCAGGCGTCGGGGGAGCATTCGCGCCGTTCGCACAGGCAGATCTTGTCCTTGGCGGTCAGCGTCACGCTGCGCAACGAAAGTGCCGGCGATGCTTCGCGCAGCAGGGCCAGCGCGTTTTCTGCCGCTACGCGGGTCGTGCCGCGCGCCGTCAGGTAAAAGACCGTGCCCCGCACGCCGGCGGCAAGGCTTTTGAGGGCGGGGAACAGCGCGCTCATCGTCTTGCCGATGCCGGTCGGCGCCTGGCAGAGCAGCTGCCCGCCGCTTTGGCACACGGCGTACACCTTGCCGGCCATGGCGCGCTGGCCGGGGCGATAGCTTGAAAACGGGAACGCGAGCGCTTGCAGGCTCTCGTCGCGCGCCAGCCGCTCCGCCGCCGCGCGCTTGGCCCACGGGGCGTATTCGGTCAAGAGACCGATGAGGATGCCGTCGAGCTCCGGGGCCGTGTATGCTTTTGCAAAGCGCAGCGTCGTTTCCTCATCGATCTGGTAGTAGGTCAGCTGCACGCGCACGGCGGCAAGGCCCTGCCGGCGCGCATGGAGCGCGGCATAGATCTCTCCCTGCGCCCAGTGCTCGGGCGGCTGCGCGGCGTTGAGCGCGTCGATGGGGAGCGTGGTCGATTTGATCTCATCGACGGTCACAACGCCGTCCGGCGCCGTGAAGATGCCGTCGGCGCGGCCCTCGAGCGTATAGTCCACCCCGGCGCAGGCAAGCGTTTCCTTGAGCGCGACCTCGGCCTGATAGTCCGGGTGTTCCTTGACGGCGGCGCGCTGCAGCATGCGGTGCAGGCGCGCGCCCTCCTGCGCGCGGTCAAAGCCGCCGAAGCGGCTGTCCAGCGAGCCGCTCTGGCGCAAAAATTCCGCCAGCTGCCGCACCGGCAGCGTCACGGCGGGGTTCGCTGCCTTGGGTGCTTTGGGCGGCATGGCGGTCACTTCTTTCTCTCAGGTTTTTTCCGGGCGCTCGGCACCGGCAAAAAGCTGCTGCTCCAGCGCGGCGCGCACGGCATCGACAGCGCCAAAATCAGCGGCGGTGATATAGTACCTTTCAAGCCGGTCGTGCACGGCCTTGGCGCGCGCCTGCAAAGCGTACGTCTCACACAAAAGGGCGTCGGCGCAGTGCTTTTGCGTGTTCATCGTGTGGCGGTGGGCGCGCAGCGCTTCCGTGTCCAGAAAGCGGCGCAGGCGCAGGTTTTTCTGCCCCGGGAACGCCATCGGATGCCACGCGTTCGAGGTCACAAAGGCAAGGCCCGGGCCGGGCAGGATCAGGTGCTCGAGCCGCGTCTGGTCGGTGGGGCAGTGGCAGAGGATGGCATCATAGCCGTTTTTGCGCGCATGCTCGGCCAGCTGGGCCAGCAGCAGCGGCGCGGCGGCGCCGTATGCATCGTGGAGGGCAAGGATGTTGTCGGCCAGCGCCGGCACGGTATCACGGAAGACCGTCAACCCCCGCGGCGTCGGGGCGCTCAAAAGCCGGTGCTCCTGTTTGCCGCTCATGATACCGCAGCGCGCCGGCATTGTGCGGGCGGCCAGATGCCGGCCAAACGCCTGCAGCCTGGCCGTGTCCAGCGCGCCGGCGGCCAGCGCGCGCCGCTGGTCGAGCAGCCCGCAGGCAAGGGCAAAGTGTGCGCCGGCTTTCCCGAGCAGCGCGCTGTTTTTGGCGCCGGCGGCCAGGATCTCGGCGCTGTGGGCGGAAAGATATCCGTTGTCCAACGCGTCGTACAGGCTCACAACCCGCTCGGCGGCGCCTGGATATTTGCAGTCCAGCGTGTGCGGGGCGGTGGCATCCAAAAACAAAGCGCCCACGTCGGTGAGGAGCACGCCGTCCAGGCTGTCGGGGTCGCTCGAGCAGTGGATGCGCTCGATGCGGTGCACGCCGCGCTCGGTGGGGTGCGCGGCATCTTGCGCGGCAAGGCGGCGCATCAGCGTGGATTTGCCGCACCCCGGCCCGGCTTTTACAAGATACGCCCGCACGCCGGGCGCGGCGGCGGCCTCCGCGAACCAGCCGGTAAAGCCGGAGGGGGAGAGCGAACCCAGGAAGAAATCGACAACAGGTTTACAGTGCATGGCACAGCCTCCTTTGCAAAAAGCCAAAAGAACTGCGCCATGCTATGTACTTGCGGGCGGTTTGGTTACGTTTTGCGCACGGAATCCGCTTTAGTAGGTGTGGTCACATACGGCGACGATCTTGTCCCGCAGCGCGACGAAATCGCCAAAGGCCTGCGGCTTGTTGTTGGGGTTGCGCAAAAGCGCCGCCGGGTGCAGCGTCGCCATGAACAGCGTGCCCTGCTTGTCAAAGAATTTGCCGTGATCCTTGGTGACGGAAAACTTCGGGTCGATGAGCTGCTGCGCCGCCACGCGGCCCAGACAGACGATGATCTTGGGCCGCAGCAGCTTGAACTGCTCGCGCAGCCACGGCAGGCAGGCGGCGGATTCCTCGGGCAGCGGGTCGCGGTTCTCGGGCGGGCGGCATTTGACGATGTTGGCGACGAAGATGTTTTTGTTCCGGTCAAGGTCGATGGCCTCAAGAAAATGGTCGAGCAGCTGCCCGCTGCGGCCCACAAAGGGCAGGCCCTGCTCGTCCTCGTTGGCGCCGGGGCCCTCGCCGACAAAAAGTACCTCGGCGTCGGGCACGCCCTGGCCGAACACCACGTTCTTGCGCGTCTCGCAGAGCGGGCAGCGCCGGCAGGCAAGACATTCCTGTCTCAAAGCTTCAAAATCCATGCAAAACACCTCGCTGGCAGTATAGTGCTATCATACCACGTCCGGGGCAAAAAAGCCACAAGCGGGCAGCAAAAAAGGCCGGCACAGCAGGCGCTGTACCGGCCAAAGGTATAAAAAGCCGAACGGCTGTTACGGGCGCTGGCCCATGCCGCCCTCGAGCGTGAGGGTCTCGCCGCTCATGTACTTGAAATCGGGGCTCGCCAGCTGTACGCAGACGCGGCCGATCTCCAGCTCGGCATCGCCGTAGTGGCCAGCCGGGGGCATGTGTACGTTGGCCTTGAACGCATCGGGATAGGCGTTCTGGAACTGCTCGAGCTGGCTCGTCCACGCCAGCGGGCAGACGATGTTGACGTTGATGCCGTCGGGGCCCCACTCGGTGGCGGCCACGCGGGTCAGGCCGCGGATGCCCTCCTTGGCGGCGGCGTAGGCGCACTGGCCCTTGTTGCCGAACAGCCCGGCGCCGGACGCAAAGTTGATGACGGTGCCCTTGCTCTCCTTCAGGTAGGGATAGCAGGCCTTCATGTAGTAGAACGCCGCGTACAGGCCGCTGTACATCGCCAGGTTGAACTGGTCGGTGGTATGGTCGACCAGCGACACACCGGAGGCGGAGGCCTGCGCGTTGTTGATGAGCACGTCGATGCCGCCAAAGGTATCGACGGTCTGCTTGACGACGTTCGCGACGACGGCCTCATTGTCGGCCCCGGCGTTGACGTCGGCCTGCAGGATGAGCACCTTGATGCCGTACTTTTCCTCGAGCTCGGCCTTGGCGTCCTCCAGCTTTTTCACGTTGCGGCCGGTGATGACCAGATTGCAGCCCTCCTTGGCGTAGGCGGTGGCGATGCCGTAGCCGATGGAGCCGCAGCGACCGTCGCTCAAAACAGCGCGGCCTGCGCCGGTGATGATGGCGGTCTTACCAGTTAAAAAGCCCATGATACATTCTCCTTTTGTTGTGTGGGTATATGCCCCCGGATATGCGGGAGCCCTTGGTGCCATGTTACCATAATCAAGCAGGGGATGCAAGCATCTGTTGATATTTTATTAACGGGCCTTTGCCCGAACAGCGGGCAAAAAGGGCTTGACTTGCCACCCAGGCTGTGCTAAAATACCACTTGCACGATTTATGCGGAAGTGCTGGAATAGGCAGACAGGCACGTTTGAGGTGCGTGTGTCGACGACGTGTGGGTTCAAGTCCCATCTTCCGCACCAAGAGAAGCCCCCGGCCCGATGGGCCGGGGGCTTCTCTTGGTAAAACGAGGGGACTTGAACAGCACGGCCGGCGTTTATAGGGCGGTAAAGCTTGAAAAAGTACAAGTATATAAGGGAGCACGCATCCACTGACACATCCTGCCCACGTCCCGCCGGCGACGAATCCGCCCTGTGGGCGGTTCGTCAGTGCGCGGGAAAGTCCCATCTTCCGCACCAAGAGAAGCCCCCGGCCCGATGGGCCGGGGGCTTCTCTTGGTATAAGCGGAAAAATTCCTCACGCCTTATACTCGGCGGGCAGATCCTCCATGGTCTTCCATTTGTCCATGGCTTCCTCGAGGCTCATGCCGTCGGCGATGGCTTGCTTGCGCACGGCGTTGACGGCCTGGATTTCCTTGACACGCTTGCCGTCGAGCTCATAGCCACGCATGGCGATGAGGGTCAGCGCCCACGCCACCATCGGGATGACGCAGAACAGCACGATGACCACCACGTTCATGCCGGGCGTATAGGGGGTGCTCTTGACGGGCAGGGTCTCCAGCCCGATCATCGTGACGGCCACGCCGACGACGGTCGCGGAGAGGCTCGATACCAGCTTGTCGACCAGGCTGAACAGCGTGCCCATGATGCCGGGGATGAACTTGCCGGAGCGGTAGGTCTCATAGTCGGCACAGTCGGCCACCATCGGGATGGGCATATCGGCTGTCGCATAGTAGGCGCCGTAGCCGACACCGAAGAACAGGATGAAGAGGATGGTGTACAGGTTGATGGAAAGCCCGTTCGGCCCGATGATGGACATCTTGAAGTTCGGGTTCTCGGGGTTCCAGAGCAGCAGCAGCGCCAGCACGCCGACATAGCAGATGAGCGCCACGCGCACATAGCGCGTCAGGCTCGCTTTCTGGCCCTCTTTCTGGGAGGTGCGCACGGTCAGCAGGAAGAACGGCACCGCGAACACATAGCCCAGCACCATCATCGGCATGTAGAGGTTGTCGTAGTCGCCCATCATGCAGGAGTAGAGCATGACGAGCACGGTGACGTTGGTGGCGATGGAGAGCGCCAGCTTGCAGCCGCCGCCCGCGACCATCAGGCGCTGCAGCGGCTTGTTGGCCTTGACGATCTGCACATATTCGGAGATCTTGACCTGCTCCTGCTTGCCGCCGCCGACACCGAAGTACTTGGGCTGATCCTTCTCCCAGATGCCGATGATGGCCAAAATGGTGAGAATGACCGAGACCACGATGCCGATGGGCGTCATGGCGGCGAACCAGCTGCGGTTGTAGTCACCAAAGATGCCGTCACGCGCCAGGATGGGGCCGATGAACTGCATGGCGCCCATGCCGGCCAGACTGCCCACAGTGTTGAAGATGGTGAACAGCGGGCGCTGGTTGGGGTCGTTGGTCAGCACCGCCTGCGCGGCGCGGGTGACGGAGGTCTGGCAGGTGTAGCCCAGCACCCAGACGGCGTACAGCAGGATGAACAGCACATAGCGCAGCCACATCATGCTGGCGGGCACGAACGGGGTGAAGACATAGAGCGCGATGACCGAGAGGGCCATGATGATGGAGCCGGCCACCATGAAGGGCCGGAACTTGCCGAATTTGCCGTTGGTCTTGTCCATCAAGGCGCCGATGATGGGGTCGGTGATGGCGTCAAAGACGCGCATGCCGGTCACCATGACCGAGGCGAACACGGTGGCGATGCCGAGCACGGTGTTGCCGAACATGGCCACATAGGACAGGATCAGCACATAGTAGACGTTGGTTGCGCCGTTGTTCAGGGGGAACAGCACCAGCTGGTACATCTTGGCACGGTTGGTGCTGGCGGCGCGCGGAGTATCACTCATAAAAAGTACCTCCTGCATATCCCCGCCGCCGCGGAACAGCGGCGGCGGGGCTTTTTGGGTTCAGCTTGCCCATGGCGGGCGGGGGAGTGAGCGCATCAGGCGTTCATCTGTTTTTTGCGCTGGATGGCCTTGACGAGCATGACCACACTCAGCACCGTGCCGATGACGCCGACCGCGATGAGCGCGTAGATGGCCAGCTGCCACCACGGCGTCGAGTCAACGATGCGGGTGTCCTCATCCCAGCCGTTCATGGCGTTGGAGTTGACGACGGTATAGCAGATGTTGTGCACGGCCTGCTTCATCTCGGCGATCATGTTCGGGTCGGAGGGCAGGTTGGCGGCCACATAGGTGGTGTGGATCATCGGCATCGGGGAATCCCAGATGTCGGAGCCGGCCAACAGCGCATCCGGCACGTCCATATACTGGCTGGAGCCGGAGAAGTCGGTGATGGACATGCCGCGCATGCCAAGCTCGCCGCGCAGGAAGTCGGTCTGGAGGGCCTTGTACTCGCCGCACCAATAGGTGCCCCAGCGGTTGAAGCCGGACATCACGCACCAGGCGCCGCCGTCGATGACGGCACGGTCGGCGACCTCAAGGTAGATCTCGCGGGCGGCCTGCTCGGTCAGCCAGGTGTTGACGCCGCGGCGGCTGGACTCGGAATCGTTGAGGGCGACGTGCTTGAGGTAGACGTACACGCCCTTGGACTGGATGCCCTTGGTCTCGGCGGTGCAGATCTCACCGGAGACGAACGGATCCTCGGAATAGTACTCGAAGTTACGGCCGGAGTAAGCGTTGCGGTGCATGTTGATGCCGGGACCGTACAGACCGGAATGGCCGAACGCCATGCAGTCCTCGCCGATGGCGGCGCCGACCTTGTACATGAGGTCGATGTTCATCGTGGCGGCCATGATGTCCTCGGAGGTGAACGCGGTGCCGGAGCGGCCACCGGTCAGACCGGCGGTGAAGCCCTGCGGGCCGTTCTCGTCATGGGTGGCGTTCTTGTGGATGGAACGCGCCATCTTGGTGTTGTGGAAGCCGAGGGTGATCATCTGGTTCATCTCATCAAAGGTGAGCTGATCCATCAGCTTGTACCAGCGCTCGTCGTCATAGTCGGCGCCGATGAGCATCGAGAGGTTGAGACCGTTGTCGGCGCCCAGCGTATCGCCGTAGATGGCGTAGGCGTCGCCGTCATAGTTGGCGGCGTCGTAGCGGATGAACTTGAGCGCGTCGGCGGTGGCGTCCTTGAGGCTCAAGACAGCCGGGCTCTCGGGGAACGTGCCGGCCCAGTCGGTGCGGGTCAGGCAGGTGAAATCGCCGTCGGGGCCGACGGAGCTGCGCAGCGGGTCGGACTCATCAAACAGGTTGGTGATGTCGGCGCCGGTGGCGCGGGATTTCGAGAAGATCTCGGTGTCGAGCTTGTTGACAGTGTACTTGTACACGAGATCGTTATTGCCGTTGGCGGTCATGCCGTCCGCCACGGTGTAGCCCTTGACGGCCAGGACGTTGTTGAGCGCCTCGTGCGCGCCGTTGCCGACGGTGAAGTAGTAGTCGCCGGCGTCGAGGATGTAGGTGCCGGCGCCGTAGGCGTCATAGGCACGCAGCTCGGTCTTGGGGATCTCGATGGTGACCGTGGCCGAAGCGCCGGGCTCCAGCACATCGGTCTTGGCAAAGCCGCACAGCTCGATGGCGGCCTTCTCGATGTGGTTCTGCTTGTCGTAATCGGTGAACGGGGACTGGAAGTAGGCCTGCACGGTCTTCTTGGCGGCCACGTTGCCGGTGTTCTTGACGGTCACATTGAGGGTAAAGCCGTCGGCGCCCTCGGCAACGCTGAAATCGCTGTATTCAAAGGTGGTGTAGCTCATGCCGTAGCCGAACGGGTAGGCGACGGTGGTGGCAAAGTCATAGTCGCCGGCATTCTCGGTGCCCATGACGATGTCCTCATAGCGGGTCTCGAAGTAGCGGTAGCCGAGGTAGATGCCCTCCTCGTAGGCGGTGTACATGCCCTGCACGTCGGGGCT
>CANRBN010000008.1 GCA_947628865.1 uncultured Gemmiger sp. | reverse complement strand
GGCAGGGGCCTCTTTACGGTGTGTCAAAGCGCCCGCTGCGCATCGGAGGCTCCCTGGCGCAGGAACGCCGCCAGGCAACCGCTCACGGCGTTCATCTGGGGCTGCGGCGCGTAAAGCATGAAATCGTAGCCGCCGCGGCTCCAGCTCACCGTGCAAAACCCGCCCGTGACCTGCCGCTGTTCGACCGCCACGCCGTCGAGCTCATAGCGCACGGTGCTGTCAAACGCCACATCCTTGTACGCATCGGCAGTGCACAGGCAGCCGGTCTTCGCCACCCGCAGGAACGCGCGCTGCGCCGGTGCGATGTCGTATTCGATCTGCGCCGTACAGCCGTTGACAAGCCAGTAGGCTTTCGGGATCAGGATGTCGCTGCGCGGCAGATCGTCCAGCCGATAGCCTGCCGAGGCGCTGAAATCCGGTCGCTCATACGAGACATATACCTCGCGCCCGTCCGGATCGAGCGTGCGCAGCGCAGTGCGGTAGCGCTGTGCCACACATCCGGCGGCGCACGCCGCGCCGGCCAGCACGAAACACAAAATGACCGCCGCCGCGAACAGCCAAACAGAGACCTGCATGCTCAAAACCCCCTTTGTGCGCATGCTATGCGCTCCGCGGCAGGGGCGTGCGCAGAATTTACCAGCCGCGCCGCTGTTTGCCGCTGCCGCCGCCGGCCCATACTTTCCTTGACAAAACGAGGGGGATGCTGCGCATGTACACGGGGAAAGTGGAGATCTGCGGCGTCAATACGGCACAGCTGCCGGTGCTGACGGAGGCGGAAAAAAGCCGCCTTCTGCGCGCCGCGGCGGACGGCGATGCCCAGGCGCGCCAGCAGATGATCCAGGGCAACCTGCGCCTGGTTCTCAGCGTGGTACAGAAATTTGCCGGTCGCGGCGAGAATATGGACGACCTTTTCCAGGTAGGGTGCATCGGGCTCATCAAGGCCATCGACAACTTTGATTCCGGCCTCAACGTGCGGTTTTCCACCTATGGCGTGCCGATGATCGTGGGCGAGATACGCCGCTTCCTGCGTGACAACAACGCCCTGCGCGTCAGCCGCTCCATCCGCGATTTGGCCTGCCACGCCCTGCAGGCGCGCGAAAACCTGCAAAAGCAGAACGGGCGCGAGCCGCGCATCAGTGAGATCGCCGAGGCTGTCGGCGCAACGGTCGAAAGCGTCGCCATGGCGCTGGAATCCGTGGCCGAGCCGACCAGCCTGTATGAGCCGGTCTACAGCGACGGCGAGGACACGCTCTCGCTGATGGATCAGATCCACGACGGCAGCGGGGAGGAGAGCTGGATCAGCACCATCATGTTCAAGGATACCGTCAGCGCCCTCTCCGCGCGCGAGCGCCGCATCATCGCACTGCGCTATCTGTCCGGCAAGACGCAGATGCAGGTCGCGCAGGAGATCGGCATCAGCCAGGCGCAGGTCAGCCGCCTCGAAAAGGGGGCGCTGGGGCGCATCAAGGCGCAGATCTCCTGCCAATAAAGCGGCGCCCGGCCAGCCGGCCGGGCGCCACAGACTGTCGAAAAAGGTGTTTTCTGAATCCATCGACCTCGGCTGACCTGTTCGCGCCCGCAGGCGCATGTCGGAGGCCAACCGCGCGAAGCGCGGCTCTTAGGCCGGAGACTCAGACGAAGTCGATACCTCTAGAGCAAAAAGTGCCGTTCGAGTCGCCTTTAGGCATGAGAACGACATTTTTTGCGACGGGGTGTGTCCAAGAGAGGGGCGCAGGCGGACTGGCGCAGCCAGCTTAGCCGAGCCCCTCTTTTGCAGCGTGTCGAGTTTCTCGACACGCTGCGGCGCCCGGCCAGCCGACCGGGCACCAGGTATTCAAGGCTTTTGTTTTATGCTCCGGCGGCGCGCGGCGCCGAAGTGCTCGCCGGGAGCTCGATGCCGCAGGTGCCCAGCGCCCGCGTAAAGGACTGGCGGTTTTTGTACAGGATGCTCGTGATGCCCAGGTTGTACGCAGCCTGGGCGTTTTCCTTGCTGTCGTCCACAAACAGCGTCTCGTCATAGGCAAGGCGGTAGCGCTGCATCAACAGGCGGTAGATCTTTGGGTCTGGCTTGTTCTCGCCAGCCTCGCAGGAGGCCACGCCGCCGTCGAACAGCGGGAAGAAATCCCTCTTCTGCAAAAGCTCCAGCGTGTCCTGCGCGATGTTGGAGAGATAATACAGCCGATACCCGGCCTGCTTGAGCTTGCACATCGTTTTTATGGTCGGCTTTTTGGTGCGCAGCATCGTCTGCCATTCCTCGAGCACGGTGCGCACCTCAAAGCCGCGCCGGCAGGCGGCGGCCTGCTCGAGCATGGCTGAATTGGCCACGGCACGGGTGACGGCGCCGCGGTCGAGCTCCTCCCACATTTTGCTGCCAAAGGTCAGATCATAGACGATGTCCTCGGTGCGCCGGTTCATGAACAGCTCCATCAGGAAATCCCGCGGGCTGTACTCGACCACGACCCCGCCCAGGTCAAAAACGATGTTGCGATACATGGCATGCCTCCGTCTTTCGATAGTTCCATTATACACGCAAACGCGCGGCGCGACAACCGCGAATTTTTTGCCAGCCGCCACCATATAGGTTACAAAGAGATCCGCGCGGGGAGGGGTGCTTGGGATGAGCTTGCGTTTGCAGGAGCTGCACAGGAAAGACGTGATCCAGCAAAAGACCGGTGAAAATCTCGGCTGCATCGACGATATCGTGTTTGCACAGGACACCGCCAAGATCGAGAGCGTGGTGCTCTACGGACGCCGCCGCCTGTTTGGGCTGCTGGGGCGGGATGACGACCTCGTCATCCCGTGGGAAAAGCTCAAAAGCATCGGCGCCGATGTCGTCATGGTCGATGCCGAAGTCCCGCCGCCAGCACCCCGGCACGCGCGGACGGGCTTTCTGTGAGCCGCCGATAAAAAATGTGCCGCAGCTATGGCTTTTGGCGCGAAACATGGTATAATATCCGCAGAGCGGCTATTATACAGCCTTTTTTAAATGCACCGCGCCCTCGCCGTTCACTCGCGTTCACGGCAACCGGTCGCGATGTGCAATACCATTCGCACTTTGTGCTCATGGTATAATCTCCTCGCCGGCTTTGCACAGCAAAGCCGTGAAAGCCCGCTTCGCGGGCTTTTGCGGCACACATGTGCCGCGCCGGGAGAAGGCTTTGACGGGAGGGATTTCCATGCCGGCCAAATCGCCGCATCGCTTTGTCGCGCCTCTGCTCGCCGTACTGCTCGCCCTGGGCGCCATCCTGTTGGGTGCGCTGTGGTTCATCGCGCCGTTCTGGCAGCCCGGCTACCGCGCCGCGCGCGTACCGTTCGAGCCGCCGCAGGAAGCCATGCCGCCCGAACCGGCAGCGCCGGACGAAAGCGATACCGGCGCCCTGATCGACGTGAACACCGCCTCCGCCGAGGCATTGACCGCGCTGCCCGGCATCGGCAGCGCCAAGGCGGCGGCCATCGTAGCTTGGCGCGAAGAGCATGGCGCCTTTGCCTCGCTTGCGGATCTTGCGCAGATCGACGGCATCTCGATCCGCATGGTCGAAAACTGGCAGGGCCTGGCTGTGGCCGCGGCGCAGCCGTAAACACAGCAGGGGAAAGGAAGCGTACGCTGTGGAAAGCAAAGAGAGCATTTACATCAACCGCGAGCTCAGCTGGCTGGACTTCAACAACCGCGTTCTGGCGCTGGCCAAGGACAAAGCCGTGCCGCTGGCCGAGCGGCTCAAATTTGCCGCCATCTATGGCAGCAATCTGGACGAATTTTTCATGGTGCGGGTCGGTTCGCTCTACGACCAGACGCTGCTCAAAAGCAACAAGCCCGACGTCGTCACGGGGATGACGCCCGCCGCCCAGCTCGCGGCGGTCGCCGCCAGGGTGGCACAGCTGCAGGGCAAATGCGACAAGACCTGCCAGAGCCTTGTCACGGCATTGGCGGCCTGCGGCTTCTCAAAGGTCGATTTTGACCACCTGGGCAAAACGCAGGAGCGGTTTTGGAAGGCCTATTTTCAAAAAGAGATCCTGCCCATGCTGAGCCCCCAGATCGTCGACCAGCGGCATCCGTTCCCGTTTTTGAACAACAAGCAGATCTATTTTGCCGTCCAGCTGTACAGCAAGACGGACGGCAGCCAGTTTGGCATCGTGCCGGTGAGCGACAGCTTTGAGCGCGTGCTCACCCTCAAGAGCGGCGACGCCGAGGGCGGCCCCGGCATGCAGTACGCCTTTGTCGAGGAGCTGATCGCCCACTATGCCGCGATGGTCTTTACCAAGCGCACGGTGGAGCACAGCTGCCTGTTCCGCGTGACCCGCAACGCCGATATCACCGTCGACGAGGGCATGATGGATCACGACATCGATTTCCGCGATGTGATGAGCGAGCTGCTCAAAAAGCGGCGCAAGCTGGCTGCGGTGCGTCTTCAGTTTTGGCCGCAGGCGCCGCAGGAGATTGCCAAATTCCTGCGGGACAAGCTGCAGGTGCCCGGCGAGCGCTGCTTTGCCCAGACCTCGCCGCTCGACACCGGCTGCTGGATGAAGCTCGCCGCGCGCCTTGGCAGCGAGGAGAACGCCGCGCTGTTCTACCCGCCCGCAAAGCCCATCCAGGCGCCCGCCCACTACGACCTCTACGCCGAGGCATTGCAGCACGATGTGCTGCTCGCCTATCCGTACCAGAGCATACGCCCGTTCATCCGCATGCTGCTCAAGGCCGGCGTGGATCCGGACGTTGTTTCCATCAAGATGACACTCTACCGCATCGCGAGCGATTCGCAGATCGTGCAGGCGCTCATCAACGCGGCGGAGAACGGCAAGCAGGTCGTCGTCATGGTCGAGCTGCGCGCCCGCTTTGACGAGCAGAACAACATCGACTGGTCCAAACAGCTGCAGGAGGCCGGCTGCACGGTCTTTTACGGGTTTGACGATTACAAGGTGCACTGCAAGCTCACGCTCATCACCCGCAAAAAGAACGGCCGCGTGCAGTATCTGACCCAGATCGGCACCGGCAACTACAACGAAAAGACCAGCGAGCAGTATTCCGACCTTTCCTTTATCACGGCGCGGCAGGATATCGGCGAGGAGGCCAACACCGTCTTCAACAATATGGCCCTGCAGCGCCTGACCGAGCACACCGACACCATGCTCGTGGCGCCGCTGCGCTTCAAGACCGTGCTCATGCAGGAGATGGATGCCCTCATCGCGCAGGCAGCCGAGGGCAGGCCGGCGCACATGATCCTCAAAAACAATTCCATCAACGACCCCGAGATCATGGAAAAGCTCCGCGCAGCCAGCTGCGCCGGCGTGCGCGTCGATATGATCGTGCGCGGCATCTGCTGCCTGCGCGCCGGCGTGCCGGGCCAGACCGAAAACATCCACATCCGCAGCCTGGTGGGCCGCTATCTTGAGCATGCGCGCATCTACTGCTTCGGCGAGGGCGATGGCATGCGCATCTACATAGCCTCGGGCGATTTTCTCACCCGCAACACCGAGCGCCGCGTCGAGGTCGGCGTGCGCGTGGATGATGCGCGCGTCAGGCAGCTGCTGCGCCGCATCCTCGACTTGCAGCTGCGCGATACCGTCAACGCGCGCCAGATGCAGCCGAGCGGCAGCTATACCCGCGTGCGGCCTGCGCAGGGGGCCGAGCCTGTCGACAGCCAGATGGCGATGTACGACCTGTTCGCGGACGGCTGGCAGACCCCCGTGCCGGCGCCGAAGGCCGTAAAGCCCGCCGCCCAGGCGCCCGCACCGGCAAAGGCGCCCGCGAAAGCGCAGCCGGCACGACGCAAAAGCGGCATCCGCGAACTGTTCGACACCCTGCTGCGGCGCCGTGGAAAGTAAAACGCAAAGGAGTTCCGCCATGAAAAGCTGTGTTTTGACCGCCGATCTCAACTGCCCGCCGTCACTGGTCTGGCAGTACCTGACCCGACCCACCCTCAACCATTGGCGCACCGACATCGCCGAGGTCGAGACCGATCCCGACGGTATGACCGAGCGGCAAAAGCACACCGACGGCAGCACGACCCAGGTGCGCTATACCCGCCGGGAGAAAGACCGCGCCGTCAGCTGTGATTTCACGCATGGGCGCCAGAACGGTCATTTTACCGCCATCCTGCTCGGCGGCAGCACGACCAGCCTTGAGTGCACGTTCGAGATCGACGGCATCGGCCTGTTCGGGAAAGCGCATAAGCAGCTGCAGCCGGTGCTGGATATGCTCAAGGTACAGGTGGAGCACAGCGTCTGAAGCCCTTGACAAAGCCGCTCGCGTACGCTACAATAGCTTTCGTCAAATGCAGGGAAAGGGACAAGTACCCGCCCCGTGCGCTTGCCAAAGAGAGGCCCCGGATGGTGCAAGGGGCTGGCGGCGATGGGTGGGGAATACACCCCGGAGCAGCAGGCCGAACCCCATCTTGCTGGCAGTAGGCTGTGCCGTGCGCGCACGTTACAGCGCTTTGGGTATGGGGCCGCCGGTTGTGCCCCGTACCCGCGAAGGCCCGCCTTTGCCGTGAGGCGCGGGTGAACAGAGGTGGTACCGCGTTCTTTCGCCCTCTGCCAAATCACATTTGGCAGGGGCGTTTTGTTTGCCTTTGCCGCCACTTTCAAGGAGGAATTCTGTATGACAGTGTATGACGAGCTCGTTGCCCGCGGGCTGATCGCGCAGGTGACGGATGAGCCGGAGATCAAGGAGCTCATCAACAACGGCAGGGCGACGTTCTACATCGGCTTTGACTGCACGGCCGACAGCCTGACCGCCGGGCATTTCATGGCGCTCACGCTGATGAAGCGCCTGCAGCAGGCCGGCAACACCCCCATCGCCCTGATCGGCGGCGGCACCACGATGATCGGCGATCCGTCGGGCCGCACCGATATGCGCAAGATGCTCACGCGCGAGGATATCGACCACAATGCCGAGTGCTTCAAGCGCCAGATGGAGCGCTTTATCGATTTCGGCCCCGGCAAGGCCATCATGCTCAACAATGCCGATTGGCTGCTGGGGCTCAACTATGTCGAGCTGCTGCGCGAGGTCGGCGCCTGCTTCAGCGTCAACAACATGCTGCGCGCCGAATGCTACAAGAACCGTATGGAGCGCGGGCTGTCTTTCCTGGAATTCAACTACATGATCATGCAGAGCTATGATTTTTACCACATGTTCATGACCCACGGCTGCAACATGCAGTGCGGCGGCGACGATCAGTGGAGCAACATGCTCGGCGGCACCGAGCTCATCCGCCGCAAGCTCGGCAAGGATGCCTACGCCATGACCATCACGCTGCTGACCGACTCGCAGGGCAACAAGATGGGCAAGACCGCCGGCAACGCCGTCTGGCTGGACGCCAACAAGACGAGCCCGTTCGAGTTTTACCAGTACTGGCGCAACGTCGGAGATGCCGACGTGCTCAAATGCCTGCGCATGCTGACGTTTTTGCCGCTGGAGGAGATCGACGCGATGGCCGGCTGGCAGGGCGAGCAGCTCAACGAAGCCAAGGACATCCTTGCCTATGAGCTGACGAGCCTTGTACACGGCAAGGCGGAGGCCGACAGGGCCCGCGCGACCTCCCGCGGGCTGTTCGGCGGCGGCGCCAGCCATGAGGATATGCCCGCCACCAAGCTGGACGCGGCGCTCGTCAAGGACGGCAGGGTCGGGCTGCTCACCGCCATGGTCGCCGCCGGGCTGTGCGCCTCAAACGGCGAGGCGCGGCGCCTCATCCAGCAGGGCGGCGTGCTCGTGGACGGCGAGAAAGTCTCCGACCCCGCCATGGCGCTATCGGTCGAAGCACTGCAAAACGGCGTGGTGCTCAAAAAGGGCAAAAAGGTCTACCACAAGGTGACACTCTAAGACAAAAACCGACCGGCGGGCGTCCGATAAACGGGGCGCCTGCCGTCTTTTTGTCCGCCGCGCCCTTGCCCGGCAGGCGTTTTCAGGCTATAATACATACAAGACAGCAGCGGGGAGTGTGTGCCATGCCCAAGGACAAGCTCAAGACCATCTATGTCTGCACCCAGTGCGGCGAGACGAGCCCGCGCTGGATGGGGCGCTGCCCCTCCTGTGGGGCCTGGAACACGATGACGGAGGACGTCGTCGCCGAGCCGGCCAGGCCCGCCGCCGGCGCCGCCAAAACCGCGCGCACGCCGGGTCAGACGAGCCTTGTGGCGCATCGGCTCAAAAGCATCTCCACCACCGAGGAAAAGAGCCGCATCGCCACCGGCATCCGGGAGCTCGACCGGGTCCTTGGCGGCGGCATCGTGTTGGGCAGTGTCATTCTCATCGGCGGCGAGCCGGGCATCGGCAAATCCACCATCCTTTTGCAGCTGTGCGGCGAGGTCTCCAAAGGCCGCGAGGTGCTCTATGTGACGGGCGAGGAATCGGTGCGGCAGATCAAGCTCCGCGCACTGCGCCTCGATGTGCCGCAGGAAAATATCTCGCTGGCCGCCGAGAGCGATGTGGATGAGATCTGCGGTCTCATCGAGCAGACGAAGCCCGGGCTCGTGGTCATCGATTCCATCCAGACCATGCGCTGCGCCGACGTGGCCAGCTCCTCCGGCACCGTCAGCCAGGTCAAGGAGAGCACCTCGCGTTTTTTGAGCGTGGCGAAATCGCTCGAGATCCCGATTTTTATCGTCGGCCACGTCAACAAGGACGGCGCCATCGCCGGGCCAAAGGTCATGGAGCACATCGTCGACACCGTGCTCTATTTTGAGGGGGACAAGACCCTGCCATACCGTGTGCTGCGCGCCGTCAAAAACCGCTACGGCTCCACCAACGAGATCGGTATGTTCGATATGACCGGCAAAGGCCTTGCCGAGATCGACAACCCCAGCCAGGTCATGCTGGAGGGCAGGCCGCTGGGCATCAGCGGCACCTGTGTTGCCTGCGTGATGGAGGGCACCCGCCCGGTCTTGAGCGAGGTACAGGCCCTGGCCGGCAAAACGGCGGCGCCCGCACCGCGCCGTACGGCCAGCGGCTTTGACTACAACCGCATGTACCTGCTTTTGGCCGTGCTGGAGCGCAGGGCCGGGTACGATTTTTCCGGTCGTGATGTCTACGTCAACATCGTGGGAGGCCTGCGCCTGGACGAGACCGCCTGTGACCTGCCAGTCTGCCTGGCCATGGCCTCGAGCCTGCTCGAGCTGCCGATAGGGGAGAAAACCGTGGCCATCGGGGAAGTGGGCCTTGGCGGCGAGGTGCGCAGCGTGCCGCATCTGGAGACCCGCCTGCGCGAGGCGCAGCGCGTCGGCTTTGACACCGCCATCGTGCCCAAGCACAATTTGAAGCTGCTCGACCCGCGCGAGTTTGGCGGGCTGCGCCTGATCGGCGTGACCTATCTGCGCGAGGCCGTCAATGCCATCAAAATCAAAAAGTGACCGCGTCGTCAGCCGCGCATGCCCGGACTTTTGGGCTGCGCGGCGTTTTTTTGCACGGCGCGCTTGACAGGGGATGCCGCGCCGTGCTATATTTCCCATGGATGCAATTTCGCTAAAGGCAAGTTTAGCGAAATACAGGGGAGCCAAAAGAGGCTTTTTGTGCGATTTCCCGGCCTTTGGGATGACAGCAGCCGTCCTTTGCGGATGGTCAGGACACGGCGCATCGTATTGCCGTTGCCTTTATCATTAGCTTTTTCCAGTCGTGTTAGAATCCCATATGCGACGTCCACTTGCCTTGACGACTCTTGCTTTGTTCTTCTTGAACGGTCTCTTTCTAATTTGCCTGTATTGCGCTGATGCATCCGCAGTGCTCTTTATGGCTGCTGCTTTGTCTCATCTGCTGGTCGAACGCTCGTGTCGGGACCGCGCCGGCTCGGTCGATGGCTGCGCCCGGGCCGAAGCCGCTTGCCGCCATGCCGGCAAGCCCAAACGCTGTCACTCAAGCACCGCTCCCGGCCATGCCGAGCCTTTTTTGACAGCGCAAAAGGTTCGCCGCTAGTTTTGTTTTGCTTTTTCGCATCGCTCTGGTGGTGCGCCGCATCCGCAATTTCGCTAAATTTTGTCTTTTCCCCGAGCGAACAGGAGTTTTGCCATATGAGCAGCTACATTGATGTCGCGCATCCCGACCGCCACGCGCCGTATCTGGACATTCCGGACGATGTGATCGAATACCTGCATTATCTCGATTTCGTCAAACAGCGCTCGCCGCGCACCGTCAACGGCTATTACATCGACCTGCGCGGTTTTTTCCGCTATATGATGTTGGACTGGGGCCTTGTTCCCCGCGACACGGATCCGAAAAAGATCGACCTGACGCATATCACCACGCAGCAGATCGCACAGGTGCGCAAGCGGGATATCTTCAACTATCTCGAATACGCGCGCGCCAATGACAACGGCCCCAAGGCGCGGGCGCGGAAATTATCGGCTCTGCGCGGTTTTTTTAACTATCTATGTACACAGGTCAACAAGCTGCATGAAAACCCCACCGAAAACATCAACCTTGGCACACCCAAAAAAGCGCTGCCCAAATACCTGACGCTGGAGGAGAGCATCAGCCTGCTGCAAAACATCCAGAGCGATTTTTATGAGCGAGATTATTGCATCATAACGCTGTTTTTGAACTGCGGCATGCGCCTGGCCGAGCTCGTCACCATTGATTTGGACAGCTTTCGCGATGACACCATCCGCATCCTCGGCAAGGGCGGCAAGGAACGGCTCGTCTATTTGAACGATGCCTGCCAAAGCGCGCTGGCGCCCTACCTGAAAGCGCGGGCGGCGCTGCCCAACCTTGTCGACAGGCAGGCGCTGTTCGTCTCCAAAAAGACCGGCAAACGGCTGACGGCGCGCC
This sequence comes from uncultured Gemmiger sp., assembly GCA_947628865.1. Taxonomy (GTDB): domain Bacteria; phylum Bacillota; class Clostridia; order Oscillospirales; family Ruminococcaceae; genus Gemmiger. The sequence continues at coordinate 14,398 of CANRBN010000008.1, read as the reverse complement.
GGGTCGAGCAGATCGTGGCCCGCTGCCTGCAAAGCGCCGGGCTTTCGGGGCGCGGCTACAGCCCGCACAAGCTGCGCCACACCGCGGCGACGCTGATGTACCAGCACGGCAACGTGGATATGCTTGCCCTCAAGGAGATCCTCGGGCATGAGAATGTTTCGACCACCCAGATCTACACCCACATCAACCAGCGCCAACTGCGGGAGGCCGTGGCCGCCTCGCCGCTGTCCGGCATCAGCTACACGCCGCCGGCGGCGGCAGCCCCCTCACAGCAGGATGCCGGCGAGGAAGACGGCGAACGCACTGCCCAACCCGCAGCAAAGCGCCGCTACCGCCACCGTTAGGGCGTAGCGCAGGATCAGGGCGCGCGCGTTGGCAAAGGTCTCTTCCGGCAGCGTGCGCTCGCCAAAAGCATCCCGCAGCAGCGCAAAGCTCAACGGCACCGCTTTGAACGCCAGCGCCACCAGCGCCAGCAGCACGCCGAGCGCAGCCGGGCCTGTCAGCAGCCAGTATACGGCAAGGTCCCTGGCGCCGCCCGCCGCGTAGATGCCGGCGGCACAGTAGCCCATGTACATGCCCTTGATGGCAAAGAACGCCGCCATCAGGCCAAGCCCCAGCGCACAAAACCCGCACAGCAAAAGCAGCGTCGCCTGTATAAAGGCCCCCGCAAAGGTATCGGCAAAGACCGTGCCGAGCTCGGCAAAGGTCTGCTTGTCCATATAGTGTTCGGCCAGCGCCGAGATGCCGTACCCGCTGCCGCGCGCGGCGAGCACCCCCGGCACATACCCGAGCACAAAGACGACCCCAAGCGCCCCGCACATGGCGGCCTTGCGCCCGTACAAGCCGCCCCGGCCGCGCGCCGGGGGCTTGTAGACGGTTCTTTCCCGGGCTCCTGCGGGCGGCCATCCCCTGCCCGCCGCTGCCGCGCGCATCAGTGCCCCGCCGCGCCGGGAACGGCGCGTATGGCGCTGACGATGCCGCCCACGATGCCGCCCAGCAAAAGCGAGACCGGCAGCGCCATGTTGGCACCCTCCAAATCAACGCAGCCGGCGTACAGCCAGCTCGCCAGCAGCAGGCAGGCACAGTAAAACACACCGCACATCATGCCGCAGAACAGGCGCTGGCGGCCCAGCCGCGCCGCCAGAATGTAACCGGAGACCGCCGCCGCGCACCAAAGGGCGGCCAGCGCCAAGGGCCGCGCGGACGCTGCCGGCAGTGAGAACCGCTCGCTGACGAATGCGAAAGCCCCCATGAGCACCGCGGCCACGACCGCGCCGCCGATGAATGCCGCCAAGACAGCCGCCGCCCACGGCGGCAGCAGCGCCTTGCCGCCGCGTACGCCGCCCGCCCTGTGTGACGGTCTTGCCAGTTTTTGTTTTGTCATCTGCAAAAGCCCCTTTCGCGCCGCGGCGCCGGTCTTGCACGGGAGACATCCAAAACAAAAGGCCCCCGCACAGTACAACACTATGCGGGGGTCGGGTCTTCTATGTTTGTTTACTTTTTGGCAGGGGCCTTATCGGTCTTTTCCGCCTTTTCGGCCACCTTGGCGGGCGCGGCGCTGCCGCTGTTGCCCATATCCAGCTTCTGCACCGAGGCGATGGCCGAGCGGCGCATGCGGATCTTGACGCGGTCGCTGGTGGTCTCAAGCACGAAAGTATCGTCCTTGATGGACTGCACATGCCCGATGATGCCGCCGATGGTGGTCACCTCGTCGCCGATCTCGATGGAGGCACGCATCTCGGCGTCTTTCTTGTCCTGCTTTTTCTGCGGCAGGTACAGGATGATATACATAAAGACGATGACAAGGATCATCGGCAGGATCATCGTGATCAGGCTGCCGGCGCCGGCGCCCGCCGCTGCGGCATCGGTGGATAAAAAGTTGATCATGGTTAAGCAACTCCTTTGCGGTAGATAGTTTTGCTTGGCATTACAGCTCATTATACCCAAAAGCAGCCGTTTTCGCAAGAGGGCAGCGCAAAAAAGCGCGTAAAACCCGGCGCTTAGATGCGCGTGTCCAGCAGCCGCACATACCGGTCATGGAACCGCGGGAACGTGCCGTCGTCCAAAGCGGCGCGGATGCGCTCCATGAGCGTGTTGTAAAACCAGAGGTTGTGCATCACGGCCAGCCGCAGGCCGAGCATCTCCTGCGCCTTTTGCAGATGGCGGATGTAGGCGCGGGAAAAGCGGCGGCAGACCGGGCAGTCACATTCCGGGTCGATGGGGCTTTCGTCCCGCTCATATTTCTGGTTCTTGATGTTGATGACGCCCTGCCAGGTGAACAAATGCCCATGGCGCGCGTTGCGGCTGGGCATCACGCAGTCAAAAAGGTCGACGCCGCGCGCCACGCTCTCAATGATGTTGCCGGGCGTACCCACGCCCATCAGATAGCGTATCTTGTCCGCCGGGGCAAAGGGCTCGACCGCCGAGATGATCTCATACATCACCTCCGCCGGTTCCCCCACCGCCAGACCGCCGATGGCATAGCCGTCCAGCCCATATTCCGCAATGCGCTTCATGTGCTCGATGCGCAGGTCGGTGTAGGTGCAGCCCTGGTTGATGCCAAACAAAAGCTGGTCGGGGTTGGTCGCGCGGTTTTCGCTTTTTAGGCGCGCGAGCTCGGCCTGGCAGCGCAGCAGCCAGCGCGCGGTACGCGCGCAGCTGTCCTTCGCGTAGGCGTATTGGGCCGGGTTTTCAACACATTCGTCAAAGGCCATCGCGATGGTGGAGCCGAGGTTCGCCTGGATCTGCATGCTCTCTTCCGGGCCCATGAAAATGCGGTGCCCGTCGATGTGGGAATTGAAGGTCACGCCCTCCTCGGTGATGTTGCGCAGCTTGGCCAGGCTGAACACCTGGAACCCGCCGCTGTCGGTCAAGACAGGCCCGTCCCACCGCATAAAGCGGCGCAGGCCGCCAAGCTCGGCAACAAGCCCGTCGCCGGGGCGCAGATGCAGGTGGTAGGTGTTGCAGAGCATGACCTGCGTTTTGATCTGTTCAAGATCCAACGCCGACAGCCCGCCCTTGATGGCCGCGACGGTGGCCACGTTCATGAACGCGGGCGTTTGCACGGCGCCGTGTACGGTCGTAAACACGCCGCGGCGCGCGGCACCCTGTTTTTTCAGCACTGTAAAGGGCATAAGCACTCCCGTATCACAGGATCAGCATGGCATCGCCAAAGCTGAAAAATCTGTATCGCTCCCTGACCGCCACGCGGTAGGCCTCCATCGTGGCCTCGTAGCCGTAAAAGGCCGCCACCAGCATGATGAGCGTGCTCTCGGGCAGGTGGAAATTGGTGATGAGGGCGTCGATGGCCTTGAGCTCGACGCCGGGATAGAGGAAAATATCCGTCTCGCCGCTGCAGGGCACGATGGCGCCGTGCCTGGCCCAGACCGATTCCAGCGTGCGGCAGCTCGTCGTGCCGACGGCAACGACCCGGTGCCCGCCCGCCCGCGCGGCGGTGATGGCCTCGGCGGCCTCACGGCTGACGCAGTACCACTCGCTGTGCATGTGATGCTCGGCGATGTCCTCGGCGCTGACCGGGCGGAATGTCCCAAGGCCCACATGCAGCGTGATCTCGGCGATGTCCACGCCCTTTTGGCGGATGCGCCCGAGCAGCTCGGGCGTGAAATGCAGCCCGGCGGTCGGCGCGGCCGCGCTGCCGAGCTCCTTTGCGTAGACGGTCTGGTACTGGCTCTGGTCGGTAAGCTGCTTTGTGATGTAGGGCGGCAGCGGCATCCTGCCAAAGGCGTCGAGCTTTTCATACAACGTATCGGTATCGTAGGCAAAGCGCACATGCTTGTTGCCGTCCGGCAGGGTCGCCTGTATCTCGGCGGTCAGCGAGCCGTCGCCAAACGCCAGCCTGGTGCCGGCCTGCATGCGTTTGCCGGGGCGGGCGAGGCATTCCCACACATCGCCCTCGACCTCGCGCAGAAGCAGCAGCTCACACACGGCGCCGGTGGGCACCTTTTGGCCGATCAGGCGCGCCGGCAGCACCTTGGAATTGTTGACGACGAGCACGTCCCCGGGCACAAGGTAGTCCACGATATCGCGGAAAACGCGGTGCTCGACCGAGGCGCTGCCACGGCGCAGCACCATCAGGCGGGCGGCATCGCGCGGGTCGGCGGGCGTTTGGGCGATGTATTCCCTGGGCAATTCGTAAAAGAAATCCTTTTTCAGCACGCTTTTGCTCCCATTTGCGGCGCATTGACATTGACATTTCGCGCGCGCGAGTTTATAATAAGGCCAACACAGGGGCGCGGCCGGTGGTGTGTTGCGCTGTGTCATGCAATACCCTATTATATTGCATTGTCTGCCGGTTTTCAAGCCGGTTTTTTTGTTGCGCGGGCGGGCACAGGAATCCCCGCCGGCATAGGATGGAACGTGCCGGACAGCGGCACGCCGCAGGGAAAGGACGGTTTTTGCGATGGTGCCAAAACAGTATAAGGTGGGCGTGGTCGGCGCTACCGGCATGGTCGGGCAGCGCTTTATCACGCTGCTGGCACAGCATCCGTGGTTCAAATTGACGGTGCTGGCGGCTTCCGCGCGCTCTGCCGGCAAGACCTATGCCGAGGCCGTCGCCGGGCGCTGGCTGCTCGAGGACCCGATGCCCGAATGTGTGAAAGACATGGTCGTGCAGGATGCCGCGGATGTCGCCGCCGTGGCGGCGCAGGTGGATTTTGTGTTCTGCGCCGTCAACATGAAAAAGGAGGAGATCCGCGCGCTGGAGGAGGCCTATGCCAAGGCCGAGTGCCCGGTCGTATCCAACAACAGCGCGCACCGCTTTACGCCGGACGTGCCGATGGTCGTGCCGGAGATCAACGCCGACCACATCGACATCATCCCCGCCCAGCGCGCGCGGCTCGGCACCCGGCGCGGGTTCATCGCCGTCAAATCGAATTGCAGCCTGCAAAGCTATGTGCCGGCCCTGCACCCGCTGCGGGGCTGGGGCATCACCGACTGCCTCGTCTGCACCTATCAGGCCATCTCCGGCGCCGGCAAGAATTTTGAGACCTTCCCCGAGATCCTGGACAACGTCATCCCCTACATCGGCGGCGAGGAGGAAAAGAGCGAGAAAGAGCCCTTGAAGCTCTGGGGGCACATCGAGAACGGCGCCATCGTGCCGGCAGCCGAGCCGCGCTTTACCGCGCAGTGCCTGCGCGTGCCGGTGCTCGACGGCCACATGGCGGCGGTGTTCGTCCGGTTTGCCCAAAAGCCCGCAAAGGAGGAGATCCTCAAGGCATGGGCGGCGTTTTCCGGCCCGGCGCAGGCGCTCGGCCTGCCCAGCGCGCCCAAACAGTTCCTGCACTATTTCACCGAGGATGACCGCCCGCAGCCAAAGCTCGACCGCATGCTCGAAAACGGCATGGCCGTGAGCATTGGCCGCCTGCGCGAGGACACCCAGTATGACTTCAAGTTCGTCTGCCTTTCCCACAACACGCTGCGCGGCGCGGCGGGCGGCGGCGTCCTGCTTGCCGAGCTGCTCGCCGCGAAGGGTTGGCTCGACTGACGCGCACAAAGGAGTTTTGCCATGAAGAAGCCTGTCTTTACCGGCTCCGCCGTAGCCATCATCACACCGTTCCACGCGGACGGCAGCATCAACTATGATGCGCTGGGCAAGATACTGGAGGATCAGATCGCCGGCGGCACCGACGCCGTGGTGATCTGCGGCACCACCGGCGAAGCCTCCACCCTGGGCGACGAGGAGCACATGGAGGCCGTCGGGTACACCGTCAAGACCGTGGCCGGACGCATCCCGGTCATCGCGGGCACCGGCTCGAACGACACGGCCCATGCCATCCGCTTTTCCCAACAGGCCGAGGCGCTTGGCGCCGATGCCGTGCTGCTCGTCACCCCGTACTACAACAAGACCAGCCAGGCCGGCCTTTTGGCGCACTATACGGCCATCGCGAACAGCATCACGCTGCCCTGCATCCTCTACAACGTGCCCAGCCGCACCGGTGTGAACCTCGCGCCGGCCACGCTGGCCGAGCTCGCCAGGCTGCCCAACATCAACGCCGTCAAGGAGGCCAGCGGCAACATCGCGCAGGCCACCGAGATCGCCGCGCTGTGCGGCGACGAGCTCAACCTGTATTCCGGCAACGACGACCAGATCGTGCCGCTGCTCTCGCTTGGCGGCAAGGGCGTGATCAGCGTGCTGGCCAACGTCGCGCCGCGCCAGACGCACGAGATCTGCGCTCTGTGGTTCGCCGGCAAAGCCAAGGAGAGCCTTACGCTGCAGCTGAAGATGCTGCCGCTGTGCAAGGCGCTGTTTGCGGACGTCAACCCCATCCCGGTCAAGTGGGCGATGAACCGCCTGGGCTACGCAGCCGGGCCATGCCGCCTGCCGTTGGTCGAGCCCTCCGCCGCCGTACAGCAGCAGCTGGACGCCGCGCTCAAGCTGCTGCGCGAGGACTGAACGACCCATTCAAAAAAAGAAAGGATGTCCTGGCCATGACAGAGCTGCTGATCCAGGGGATCTATGGCCGCATGGGCCGCGTGGTGGCACAGCTTGCCGCCGCACGTCCCGATTGCCATGTTTGCGCCGGTATTGACTGCCGCCCCGGCGAGGCGGACGGCATCCCCGTTTATGCCGGCTTTGACGCGCTGCCGGCGCCCGCGCCCGGAACCGTCCTCATTGATTTCTCCAGTCCCGCGGGCGCTGTGGCCGCCGCGCGCTGGGGCGCCGAAAACGGCGTGCCGTGTGTGATCTGCTCCACCGGCCTCTCGGCGCAGGACGAGGCCGCGCTCGAGCAGGCCGCCGGCGTGATACCGGTGTTCCGCAGCGCCAACATGTCGGTGGGCGTCAACGTCCTCATCGAGCTGGCGAGACATGCCGCCCGGCTGCTGGGCAGCGATTTTGACATCGAGATCATCGAAAAGCACCACCGCAACAAGCTGGATGCGCCCAGCGGCACGGCGCTGATGATCGCCGACGCCGTCAACGCCGAGAGCGGCGGAGCCTATTCCTACACCTATGACCGTCACGCGGTGCGCGCCAGACGCGGCGACCGGGAGCTGGGCATCAGCTCGGTGCGCGGCGGCGGCATCGTGGGCGAGCACGAGGTACTGTTCTGCGGCCCGGAGGAGACCGTCACCGTCGCGCACAGCGCCCAGAGCCGCGGCGTGTTCGCCGACGGCGCCATACGCGCGGCGCTGTTTTTGGCCGCCTGCGCGCCCGGCTACTACACGATGACCGACCTGCTGCGCAAGACGCTGCTGTGAACCTGCCGAAACGGAGACGCCCATGAAGCTGCAAAAGAATGAACTGGCGGCCTGTGCCTGCATCGTGCTGGGCGTCGGCGCCGTGCTGTTTGGCGCGCTGTTTGCCGATATCGGCGAGGTGCTGTCCCCCACTCCCGCCGCGACAGCCTCCCCCACGCCGGAGCCGACCCCCATCGCCACGCCGAGCCCCACGCCGGAGCCCACGCCGACCGTTGAGACCGTGCGGTTTTCCGCCACCGGCGACGACCTCATCCATCCCGGCCTTTACAAGCAGGCCGCCAACCGCGCCACCGACGGCGGCTACGACTTTTCCTACCTGTACGAGAATCTGCGCGGCTTCTATTCGGAGTTTGACGTCAACTGGCTCAATCAGGAGACGCTCGTCAACGATGCCTTTGAGCCCAGCGGCTACCCGATGTTCTCGACCCCGACCGACATCACGAAAGCGCTGTACGACGTCGGCTTCCGCGTGTTCAGCCTCTCCAACAACCACAGCTATGACAAGGGCGCCAAGGGCATCGAGGCCTCGCTCGAGCACTGGGCCACGCTGCCCGCGGATGTCGCCTATATGGGCTTTTACAATGTCGACACGCTGGATGATTACGTCTATCAGACCGTCAACGGTATCACGTTCGGCTATCTTTCCTACACCGAGTATACCAACGGCATCCCCACGCCCTCCGGCGCGCAGCACCGCGTGATCCTCCTCTCCGAGCAGGAGCTGATCGCACAGCAGATCGCGGCCATGCGCCCAAATTGCGATGTGCTTGTCGTGAGCTGCCACTGGGGCGTGGAGAACAGCCACACCGTGACCGATGGCCAGCGCCAGATGGCGCAGTGGCTGGCCGACCAGGGCGTTGACCTGATCATCGGCACCCACCCGCATGTGACCCAGACAGCCGAATGGCTTCCCGCCGCCGACGGCACCGACGCGTTCGTGACCTACTCGCTGGGCAACTTTGTCAACGCGCAGAAGCCCTCTGACAATATGGTCGGCCTGATCCTGGACATCACCTTTGAAAAGACCACCCAGCCGGACGGCTCCAGCGCCGTCGCGCTGCTCACGCCGCGGCTGCATCCGGTCATCAACCACTATGACAGCGGGTTTTCAAACGTGCGCGCTTACCTCTACCGCGATTATACCGACGAGCTGGGCGCCGCCCACGGCACCAGCCCCTTGAGCCGAGAGACGATCCAAAGCATCCTGCAAAACAGTGTAGACGCGCAGTTTTTGGCGCTGGATTGACGCAACCGCAAGGAGGGGATCTTATGTACGGAGTCAGCAAGATCAGCAGCGAGCAGAACATCATGCTCACCACTTTCCCGGCGGCGGAGTATTCCGCGCGCAACCTGGCCGACCATCTGAACGCCATCGCCGCAGCCGGCGTCGTGGTGGATATGATCAGCCAGAGCGTGCCGCGCGGCGACCGGCTGGATTTCAGCTTTACCACGTCCTATGACGATTTTGCCGCCGTGATGAAGGCCCTGCCCACCGCCGCCAAGCTGAACCCGCCGCTCGTTTCCGGCGGGTACTGCAAGGTCAATCTGTACGGCGCCGAGATGGTGACGAGCTGCGGCGTGGCCGCCCGCGCGCTGGAAGCGCTGGCCGAAGCCGGCATCAACATCATGCTCATCACGACCAGCGACCTTGACATTTCGCTGCTGCTGCATGACGAGGACGAGGACGCCGCTCTCGCCGCGCTGAAAAAGGCGTTTTGCCTGTAAAGTTTTCTCACTTTGCATTGATGATTTGCGGACAAGGAAAGGAAAAACGGCCATGAAAGATGGGTTTATCCGCGTCGCCGCTGTCTCGCCTGCGCTGCGCGTGGCGGACTGTGCCCAAAACGCGCAGAACATCATCCACGCGATGCGCGAATATGCCGAAAAGGACGTGCAGCTGCTCGTTTTCCCGGAGCTTTGCCTCACCGGCTACACCTGCGGCGACCTGTTTTTGCAGGCTACGCTCCTCAGGGGCGCGCTCGCAGCGCTGCATGCCGTTGTGGATGCCTCCGCCGAGCTCGATATGGTTGTCGTCGTCGGGTTGCCGGCGCGGGTGGACGGCGAGCTCTATAACTGCGCCGCCCTCATCAGCGGCGGAAAGCTGCTGGGGCTCGTGCCCAAGCGGTATCTGCCCAATTATGCCGAGTTTTATGAGATGCGGCATTTCACGCCGGCCCCTGCCCAGCCGTGGCGCCGCACCGCGCTTGAGGACGGCACGCCGATCATCTTTGGCGCCGCGATGCTGTTTAGCTGCCATGCGGCGTCCGCCGCGGAGACGCCGCAGCCGGGCGCGCAGGTATTCACCTTGGGCGTCGAGGTGTGCGAGGATCTCTGGGCGCCGGTGCCGCCGAGCTGTGCGCACGCGCTGGCGGGGGCGACGGTCATCGTCAACCTTTCGGCCAGTGACGAGACCGTCGGCAAGGCCGAATACCGCCGCGAGCTGGTGCGCGGGCAGAGCGCCCGTTTGCTGTGCGCCTATGTGTATGCCGATGCCGGCCACGGCGAGAGCACCACGGATATGACCTTCTCCGGCCATGACCTGATCGCCGAGAACGGCGCCATTCTCGCCGAGAGCGCGCCGTTTGGTGCCGGCGCCGCCGTGACCGAGATCGATGTCGACCGCCTGATGCAGGAGCGCATGCGCAACACGACCTTTGCCGCGGACGGCAAGCTGGCGGCCTCGTATTTTGTCAGCGATTTTGCGTTGGCCCAAAAATCTCTCGCGCTGACGCGCGCTGTCTCCCCCGCCCCCTTTGTGCCGCGGGATGCCGCCGAGCGCACCGCGCGCTGCGAGCTGATCCTGCGCATCCAGGCCGAGGGGCTTGCCAGGCGCATGGAGCACACGAACGCCAAGTGCGGCGTATTGGGCATTTCCGGCGGGCTGGACAGCTGCCTGGCGCTGCTCGTCGCCGTGCGCGCCTGCGAGGTGCTGGGCCGCCCGGCGAGCGATATCACCGCCATCACCATGCCCTGCTTTGGCACGACCAGGCGCACGCGCTCGAACGCCGAGCTGCTGTGCGAGGCGCTGGGCGTGCGCTTTCTTGAGATCGACATCACCGCCACGGTGCGCCAGCATTTTGTGGACATCGGGCAGGACGCCGAGACCTATGACGTCACGTTTGAGAACGCGCAGGCGCGTGTGCGCACGCTGGAGCTGATGGACTATGCGAACCGCACGGGCGGATTCGTCATCGGCACCGGCGATCTGAGCGAGCTGGCGCTCGGCTGGGCCACCTACAACGGCGACCATATGAGCATGTACGGCGTCAACGCCGGCGTGCCCAAAACGCTGGTGCGTCACATCGTGCGCACGGTGGCGGACAGCACCGCAAACGAGGCCTTGTCCCGCGTGCTGCTGGACATCCTTGACACACCCGTCAGCCCCGAGCTGCTGCCCGCGGACGGCGCCGAGAACAACGCCCAGCAGACCGAAAAGCTCGTTGGCCCCTATGAGCTGCACGACTTTTTCCTGTACTATGTGCTGCGCTATGGCTTTGCGCCGCGCAAGATCTACCGCCTGGCCAAGGTCGCCTTTGCCGGCAAATACGATGACGATACGCTGCTCGCCTGGCTCAAAAACTTCTACAAACGCTTTTTTGCCCAGCAATTCAAGCGCAGCTGCCTGCCGGATGGGCCCAAGGTCGGTTCGGTCACGCTCTCCCCGCGCGGGGACTGGCGCATGCCCAGCGATGCCAGCGCCGCGCTGTGGCTGGCGGAGCTGGAACAGCTGTTCCCCTGACCTGATCCATGGACAAAAGCGCGCCGGCCCTGAGGGGCCGGCGCGCTTTTTGCCGTAGAAAGCGAGATCACTTTTTCCAGTAGGTCTTGACGAGTTTTTTGTGGTAGAGCATCATCAGCGGCAGCGGTACGAGCATCCCGGCGCACATGGCGACGATGCCGGGCACCCCGCCCAGAAAATACCACAGGCACCACGCCAGCAGGATGGCGACGCTGTACAGCACCCACATGGTGCCGTGCTTTTTGTTCCAGGCGCGCATATCGGTCAGCTCGTTGGCCTCGGGGATATCCCCGTAGGTGTAAAAGCCGACCGGCACATTGCTTTTGATCTGCGAGATCCCGATGCCGGTGAGAAGCATCGCCATTCCCCCAAAAATGATCAGTGAAAACAGCATACCGCACGCCTCCTTGCCTGTTTTGGTCAAATTATAGCACGCCGGGGCCGGCAATGCAAGCCGTTCACGGCGCGGCGGTCAGCGCCTTGTACTGCGCAAGGATCGCGGGCTCCGGCAGCTTGATGACCGTGCCGGAAAGGCGGGCCAGGGTGTTTTCCGGCGGGATGCGCCCAAAGGTCAGCCGCCAGGCGCAGAGGGCCTGCGTTTTCAAGCCGCTTTGCGCGTTCATTTTGGCGTTGCCGTATTTGACGTCCCCCAAAACGGGATGCCCCAAAAACGCAAGGTGGGCGCGTATCTGGTGTGTGCGCCCGGTGATCAGGCCGATGCGGCATAAGGCGTACGGCCCGTCCTGCGCGCTGACCGTGACGTCGGTGATGATCTGCTTGTAGCCCTCGGCCTGCCGCGCGCGTACCTGCGCCCGGTTGCCCTTTTCGGAATGGCACAGCCACGCCGTATAGCGCCCCGGCGCTGGCGCGCCGACCGTGATGGCCAGGTACTCCTTTTGGACAAGGTCAGCCTTGATCAGCGCATTCATATCCCGCAGCGCGGCGTAGGTCTTGGCCGCCACGACCAGCCCCTCGGTGCCGCGGTCAAGGCGGTTGCAGAGGGCCGGGGCGAACTTTGCCTCGGCGTGGGGGTCGTATTTGCCCTGTTCGATGAGCTGTGCGGTGAATGCCTCGATCAAATTGGCGTCGCCCGTGCGGTCGGAATGGCACAAAAGATGTGCCGGCTTATACAGCACGGCGAGCGCCTCGTCCTCATAGATGACGCGCACCGGCGGCTGCCTGCGCGGCGCCCTGGCGGCAGAGGCGGCTTCTACAGGCGGGAAAAACTCATCGTTGATATACAGCTCGATCACATCGCCCTGCGCAAGGCGGGCGGCGGCGTCGGCGCGTTTGCCGTTGACCTTGATGCGCCGGTTGCGGAAGGCCTTGTACATCATCCCCTGCGGCAGCCCCGCGGTCACGCCCTCGACGAACCGGGAAAGGCGCATGCCAGCCTCGTTCGGGCCGGCGGTGAACTGTTTCATCGGAATCCCTCGCAATTCTTGAAATGAGGTCTTTTCAAAGCCGGAAAAATTGTGTATAATGTTCCCTATAAGGCAACGGTAAAGGATGTGCAAAGCCCATGGCGGAGGGCAGCAAAAAGCCATTACACGCCAACCACCGCGCACGCATGCAGCAGCGTGTGCGGGAAAACGGCTTGGAAAGCCTGCAGGAGCACGAAGCGCTGGAATATCTCTTGTTCTATGCCATCCCCCGCAAGGACACGAACGCCCTTGCCCACCGCCTGATCGAGCATTTCGGCAGCTTTTGCCGCGTGCTGGAAGCCGAGGAGGAGGCTCTGTGCCAGGTCGAGGGCATCGGCCCGACGAGCGCGCGCTACATCCATTCGGTGCTGGAGTTTTCCCGCTATTATGCGCTGCACAAGCGCGACCCGCGCAAGCCGATACGCACCTTTGAGGACGAAGTCGAGTATCTGCGCCCGCTGTTCATGGGCTATCAGGAGGAATACTTCTATCTCGTCGCCCTCAATGACGGCGGCCACCCGCTGCAAACGGTGCTGCTCGGCAAGGGCATCCCCAATCAGGTCACGTTCGATTACCAGCAGCTGGCACGCATCGCCGTTTCCACGCGCTGCACCTGCGTGCTGCTGGCGCACAACCACCCCTCCGGCCTTGCTTCGCCCTCCATCTCCGACCAGGACGCGACCGCCCGCATCGCCGCCCTGCTGGGGCCGCTGGGCATCACGGTCTTTGACCATGTCATCCTCACGCCGACGGACGCGGCCTCGCTGAAAAAGATCGGTCGCGTGCCGGTGTATGACCCTGCGTACCATCAAATCGTTTATCCATAATAGAGAAGGGGAGATCTATCGTATGTCATCTTACGTCTTGAGCTGCTGCTCCACCGCGGATCTGAGCGCCGAGCACTTTGCCGCGCGCGACATCCACTACGCCTGCTTCCACTTTGAGCTGGACGGCGTGTCGTATGCCGACGACCTGGGCAAGTCCATCCCGTTTGATGAGTTCTACCGCCGCATGGCCAACGGCTCCGACACCAAGACCAGCCAGCTGGGCACCGGCGAATACATCGCCTACTTCGAGCCTTTCCTCAAGCAGGGGCTGGACATCCTGCATCTGACGCTTTCCTCCGGCATTTCCGGCACGATCAACTCCGCGAACGTGGCCGCCGAAGAGCTGCGGGAAAAGTACCCCGAGCGCAAGATCTATATCGTCGATTCGCTGGCCGCCTCCTCCGGCTACGGCCTCTTGATGGACAGACTGGCCGATCTGCGCGACGGGGGCATGGGCATCGACGAGCTGCGCGACTGGGCCGTCGCGCACCGGCTGGAGGTGCACCACTGGTTCTTCTCGACCGATCTGACGTTCTTTGTCAAGGGCGGGCGCATCTCAAAAGCCTCCGGGTGGTTCGGCACCGCGCTCAAGATCTGCCCGCTGATGAACGTCAGCTTTGAGGGCAAGCTCATCCCGCGGTACAAGATCCGCGGCAAAAAGGCCGTGATCGAGGCCATCGTCAAAAAGATGGAGGAATTTGCGCAGGACGGCGCCGCCTATGCCGGCAAATGCTACCTGTCCAACGCCGGCTGCTATGAGGATGCCCGCGCCGTGGCGGATCTCGTGGAGCAAAGGTTCCCCCAGCTCAAGGGCAAGGTGCTGATCAATTCCATCGGCACCACCATCGGCTCGCACACCGGGCCCGGCACCGTGGCGCTGTTCTTCTGGGGCTCCAAGCGCGTGGACTGATTCATGCAAGCTGCCTGCCTCCCGCCGGCCCCAAAGCCGGGCGGGAGTTTTTTATGGCGCCGCGCCGTATAAGAGGGCAAAGCTCTCATAATGGTCGGCGGTATAATAGATGAGGCCGTCGCTCGAATAGACGATGCGCTTTGCCCCGCGGCTGCTTTTGCCGAGGGTGTCGATATCGCACTCATAGTAAACGCGCCCCTCGGCCTCGGGCAGGAGCCCCTCATAGTTGCCAAACTCGTCCCCGCCGATGCACATGCCGGGGGCATACTCCTCCAGCCCG
>CANRBN010000007.1 GCA_947628865.1 uncultured Gemmiger sp. | reverse complement strand
GATTATTGAGCTTCGCCATCCTCGGCGGGCCGGCGCACGGGCGCCGGCCCGCATTTTCTTTGCAAATCCCGCCGCGTACCCTTGCCAAGGGGCTTGTTTTCGGCTATAATATAACAAGATGTGCGCCCATGGCTGCGCACAGGCCACAAGATAGGGGAGGGAACGGCGGCAATGGGCGGTCTGCTCGGCTTAGGTACGCTGCTCACCTATCTGGTGCGCGCCGCCGTCATGCTCATCGCCATCCCGTTCCATGAGGCCGCGCACGCGCTGGCCAGCCACCTGCTGGGCGACGATACCGCCCTGCGCGCGGGCCGCCTTTCGCTCGACCCGCGCCGCCACTTTGACCCGCTGGGCGCCGTGTGCATGGTGCTGGGCGGCGTGGGCTGGGCAAGGCCGGTCGGCATCGATGCCCGCGCGTTCAAGGATCCGAAAACGGGCATGGCGCTCTCGGCGGCTGCCGGCCCCGCCGCCAACCTGCTGCTGGCCTTTGCCGGCATGCTGCTGCTCAAGGGCGCGGTGTACGGGCTGGGCATCACGTCCGGCGTGCTGTACCTGTTTTTGTACTATCTCGTCAGCATGAACATCAGCCTCGCGGTGTTCAACCTGTTGCCGGTGCCGCCGTTCGACGGCAGCCGCATCGCGCTGCTGTTTTTGCCGCAGCCCGTCTACTTCAAGCTCATGGCGTATGAGCGGTACATCATGATCGCGGTGCTGCTTTTGGTGCTCACCGGCATTCTGGACGCGCCGCTCGGCGCCGCCGTGAACGTGGTCTGGAACGGCCTGGACGCCCTCACCGGCTTTGTGGACGCCGCGCTGCTGCCGCGCCGGCTCGGCGTCATGGTGTAAATCTGAAACGCAGGGGAATGCATGGAAACGCTCACCTTTAAAATCGAAGATTTCGAGGGCCCGCTCGACCTTTTGCTGTATCTCATCAGCCGCAACAAGATGGATCTGCACGACATCAACCTCATGGCCCTCATCGACCAGTACACCGCCGCCATCGCGCAGATGCAGCAAAACCGCATGGACGTCGCCAGCGAGTTCATCGAGATGGCGGCCCGCCTCGTGCAGATGAAAAGCGCGCTGCTGCTGCCCCGCAGCGCCGAGGAGAGCGAGCGCATGAAGGCCGAGCTGACCGGCCAGCTCATCGAATACAGCCTGTGCAAGCGTGTGGCGGTCGAGCTGGGCGCGCGCGCCCGCGCACAGTACACCGCCGTGCGCACGCCCCTGCCGCTGCCGGGCCCGGCTGCCTACAGCCGCGCGCAGCGGCCCGAAAGCCTCGTCCAGGCATGGTACGCGCTCATGGGGCGCAGCCTGCGCAAAAAAAAGCCGGAGCCGCAGCGCTTTGAGCCGCTCGTGGCGGCGCCGGTCGTCTCGGTGGCAAGCCGCGTGGCGCACACGCTGCGCGGGCTTTTGCGCGGCACGCTGCGCCGGCTGGGGCAGCTGTTCAGCAAAGGGGAGAGCCGCAGCACCAATGTGGCGACCTTTCTGGCCCTGCTCGAGCTCATGCGCGCCGGGCGTGTGGCTTTGCAGCCGGACGGTACGCTCGTGCTGGATCGTACCCGCCGCGCACCGCGCGCTGCGGCAGAGCAAGGAGGCAGCCAATGAACGAACGACAGCGCCTGGGCGCGCTGGAGGCGATGCTCTTCGCCCATGCCGAGCCCATCGAGGCCGGGCGCCTGGCCGAGGCCATGTATCTCGACGAGGCCGAGGCCGAGCGGCTGCTGGGGGCCCTGCAGCAGCGCTATGACGAGAGCGAGAGCGGCCTGCAGCTCCTGCGCTTTGACGATGCGCGCTGGCAGCTGACCACGCGGCCCTTTTACGGCGAGGTCGTCAAGCGCGTGCTCGATACCCGCCGCAACGCCCCGCTCTCGCCGGCGGCGCTGGAGGTGCTGGCCGTCATCGCCTACAACCAGCCGGTCTCGCGCGGCTTCATCGAGCAGGTGCGCGGCGTCGATTCCTCGTCCACCGTGGCGAATCTGCTCGAAAAGGGCCTCATCGAGGAGGCGGGCCGCCTCGACCTGCCGGGCCGACCGGTCGCGTTCCGCGTGACCGATACGTTTTTGCGGGTGTTCGGTCTGGGCAGCCTGCACGACCTGCCGCCCCTGCACGACGGCGAGCCCGCCGAGCCGCCCGCGCAGCTCGCGATGGAGCAGATGGTATGAACGCGCTGGCCGTGCTGTGGGCGGTGCTCAAGGTCTTGGGCTGGCTCCTTTTGATCCTGCTGGCGGTGCTGCTGCTTTTGCTGTGCATCCCCGTGCGCCTTACGGCGGAATACCGCGCCGGGCAGCTGCGCGCCGCGGCAGGCTACGGGCCGCTGCGCTTCACGCTCTACCCGCCGCCCCCAAAAGCGAAAAAGACGAAAAAAACCAAGAAGGCCGGGCGGACGCCGCCAAAGCCCGCGCCCGCGGCCCCCGCCGCGCCGCAGGCCGGAACACAGCGGGCGCAGAATGCGCGCGTACAGTCGATGCTCGCGGCGTTCCGGGCGCAGCCGCTCGCCATGCTCGAGGCGCTGCTCGCCCACGTCAGCTTCGCCGGCAGCCGGCTTTTGCGCGGCGTGCATGTGCGGCATTTGCGGGTCTACTGGACCGTGAACGCCGAGCAGGACGCCGCCGCCACCGCCGTTTTGTACGGCGCACAGATCGCGGCGCTCAACAACCTGCTGGCCCGCGCGCGGCAGGTGATGGACATCGAGGCCGATCTCCTGCGCCTTGAGCCGGATTTCACCGGCGAGCTGGCGCCCGGGCGCGGCATCTCCGGCGAGGTGTTCCTGCGCCCCGGCACGGCGGTGCTGCTCGTCCCGCGCCTTTTGTGGCGCCTCTGTCGTGACCCCGAACTCAAAGCCCTGTGGCAATGATATCCAACCGACCAACCAAAGGAGGAGACCCCCATGGCAGAACATCCGATCAACGGTATGATGGGCCTGACGATGGAAAAAGTCCGCGAGATGGTGGACGCCAACACCGTCATCGGCGAGCCCATCCACCCCGACGAGAACACCACCATCATCCCCGTCTCGCGCGTGACCTTCGGGTTCGCGTCCGGCGGGTCGGACGTCGGCGCCAAGTCCACCAAGGAGATGTTCGGCGGCGGCTCGGGGGCCGGTGTGTCCATCCAGCCCATCGCGTTCCTTGTCATCACCGGCGGCACCGTGCGCACCATCCAGCTCGTCGACAAGGCCTCCGGCATGGACAACGCCATCGCCGCGCTGCCGGAGCTCGTGGACAAGATCTCGGCCATGCGCAAGCAGTCCAAGGCGGACAAGCAGGCCGCCAGGGAGGCCGCGCAGGCCGCCAAGGCCGCCCCGGCAGCCGACTCAGCGCCCGAGGCCTGAGCCCCGCCCGCGGTAAAAACACACGGCGCCCGCCGCGGGCGCCGTCTGGGAAAGGTGTGCACCGATGGCACAGCAGCGCGTCCAGAAAGTCCTGTCCGACCAGGGGTACTGCTCCCGCCGCGCGGCGGAGCAGCTCATCGCCGCGGGCCGCGTCGCGGTCAATGGCCGCCCGGTCGGCCTGGGAGACAAGATGGATCCCGATGTCGACAAGGTCGCCGTGGACGGTCAAAACATCCCCGTGCGGCGCAAACGGCAGTATCTCTACATCATGCTCCACAAGCCGCGCGGCTACATCACCACGGCCAGCGACGAGCGGGGCCGCAGGACGGTGATGGATCTCGTCGCCGGCGTGGGGCGGCGCGTCTACCCCGTGGGGCGGCTGGATAAGGACAGCGAGGGCCTGCTGCTGCTCACCGACGACGGCGCCTTCGCCAACCTGCTCACCCACCCGGCGGGCGGCATCGGCAAGCTGTACCGCGTCACCGTGCGCCCCCGCGCCACCGAGGAGCAGCTGGCCCAAATGGCCGCCGGCGTCACGCTGGACGACGGCAGCAAAACGGCGCCCGTGGTCATCCGCGTCGTCACCGAGGAGAGCGGCACCGCCGAAAAGCCGGGCCGCAGCGTGCTGGAGATGACGCTGTACGAGGGCCGCAACCGCCAGATCCGCCGCATGTGCGAGGCCGTCGGGCTCGAGGTGGCGCGCCTCAAGCGCAGCGCCGAGGGCCCGGTCAAGCTGGGCATGCTGGCGCCGGGGCAGTGGCGGGAGCTCAAAAAGAGCGAGGTCACGGCCCTGCGCAACGCCGCCAAAAGCCGGGCGAAATAACGCCGGTGTCAAAGGACGGTGGCCTTGCGCGCCGCGCGCCCGATATGGCCCGCCGCCGCTTTTTGCGGCATTTTTCCCGCCTGCCCCCTTGCCGCGGGGGCGGGAACGTGGTACAATCCTTTTGTATAGCGTTTTCGGCCCTTCGGGCCGGCAAACTCAATTCAGGAGGTCCCCTGTATGGCAGCAAAAACCCCGACCAAAGCGGAGATCCTTGCCGCTTTTTTTGATGAGGGCAGCTATGCCCCCCTGTATGAGGGCGGCGCCGTCAGCGCCGCGTTCGGCTCGGCGGGCGGGCAGAGCGCCTACGCCGTCTGGCAGGACGGCGGCGCGCTGGATGTGGCCGATCTGCAAAAAAACATCCACCTGCTCTCCCTTGCCGCCGAGACCGGCAACCCCGTCGTCACGTTCTATAACGCCAGCGGCGCCAGGCTCGCGGGCGGGCTGGAGCTGCTCAAGACCAATGCCCGCCTGATGGCGGCCATCGCCAAGGTCTCCGGCGTCGTGCCGCAGGTGGCGGTCGTCGTCGGCACCTGCGCAGGCTCCGCCGCCGTGCAGGCCGCGGCTGCAGATGTCTGCGTGATGGCCGAGGGCGCCGAGCTGTTCCTGTCGGCGCCGTTCAACACAGAGGACGCCCCCGCCGACGCCGCCTCCGCCGCCTATGCCGCGCGCGCCGGCGTGGCCGCCGTCGTCACGCCCGACGCCGTCGCCGCCGCCAGGGCCGCCGCGCAGCTCGTCGGGCTGCTGCCCGCCAACAATCTGGCCGCGCCCGCCCTGTTCGACGCGCAGCCCCCCAAGGCTGCCTTTACCGCAAAGCCCTACGACGCCGCCAAGGCCGCCGAGGCCATCGCCGACGCCGGCTCGCTGCTGCCGCTCTTTACCGGCATCGGCAAGCGGATGTTCACCGGCCTCGGCACCGTGAACGGCAATGTCGTGGGCATCGTGGCCACCGGCGAGCCGGGCTTTTGCCACAACTGCGCCGCCAAGGCCGCGCGCTTCGTGCGCCTGTGCGATGCCTACAGCATCCCGCTCGTCACCGTCGTGAACACCGCCGGCTTCCGCTGCTCCTGTGAGGAGGACGTGCAGGGCGGCATCCGGCAGGCGGCGCGCATGGCCGGCGTTTACGCCGACGCCACCACCGTCAAGGTCGCGGTGCTGGCCGGCCAGGCCATCGGCCCCGTCTACACCGCGTTCGCCGGCACGGCTGACTGGCGCATCGCCGTCGAGGGCTGCACCGTCGCGCCGCTCGCGCCCGCCGCCGCCGTCAGCGTGCTGTACAAGGACGAGATCGAGGCGAGCGACAATATCCGGAAAGCCACCGCCGCCAAGGCCGCCGCCTATGCGGTCGAACAGTGCGGCGCCGCGGCTGCCGTGGCCGCCAACGTGGCGGACTGCGCCTGCGCCCCCGCCGCGGTGCGCGGCCAGGTGAGCGCCGCGCTCGATATGCTTTCCACCAAGCGCGCCGTGCGCCTTGCCAAAAAGCACGGCACGACCGCGCTGTAAAGCCGCGCCGGGCGGGCCCTTGCGGCGTCATCCAGCCGGGCCCGCGCGAACGCAGGGCGGGGCGCCCTCGCCCGCCGCAAAGGGTGGCCGGCACATCCCCGCCCGCCCCTACATGCCGTAGCACAGAAAGACCAACAAACACAGGAGGCCCTTACCTATGAAAAATCTGACCGTTACCGTCAACGGCGTGGCCTATCAGGTCACCGTGGAAGAAAATACCGGCGCCGCGCCCGCCGCCCCCGCACCGGCCGCCGCGGCCTCTGCCGCCGCCCCGGCGGCGCCCGCCACGCCCGCCGTCCCCGCCGGCGCCGTCACCGTCACCGCGCCGATGCCCGGCAACATCCTGGATGTCAAGGTCAAGGTCGGCGACAAGGTCAAGGCCGGCGACACGCTGCTGATTCTCGAGGCCATGAAGATGGAGAACGAGATCAGCGCCCCGCAGGACGGCACCGTGGCCAGCGTTTCGGCCAAGAAAGGCGATACCGTCAATTCCGGCGACGTTTTGTGCTCTTTGAACTGAACTGGTACGAGGTGAACTACATTGGCTAAAAAACCCGTAAAGATCACCGAGGTCGTTCTGCGCGATGCGCACCAGTCGCTGCTGGCCACCCGCATGACGATGGACGAGATGCGCCCCATCCTGCCCGAGATGGACAAGGTCGGCTATTTCTCGGTCGAGTGCTGGGGCGGCGCGACCTTTGATTCCTGCATCCGCTTTTTGGATGAGGATCCGTGGGAGCGCCTGCGCACCATCCGCAAGCTGATGCCGGGCACCAAATTGCAGATGCTCTTCCGCGGGCAGAACATGCTGGGCTACCGCCACTATGCCGACGACGCCGTCGAGTATTTCGTGGCAAAGTCGGTGGCCAACGGCATCGACATCCTGCGCATCTTTGACGCCCTCAACGACCCGCGCAACCTCGAGACCGCCATCAAGGCCGCCAAAAAGGAAAAGGCGCATGTGCAGGCCTGCATCAGCTATACGCTGAGCCCCGTGCACACGAACGACTATTTCGTCGGCTACGCCAAGCAGCTCGAGGCGATGGGCGCCGATTCCATCTGCATCAAGGATATGGCCGGCCTGCTCAAGCCCATGACCTGCTACGAGCTCGTCAAGGCGCTGAAAGAAAACATCTCCATCCCCGTCGATATCCACAGCCACTATACATCGGGCCTGGCCAGCATGGCCATCTTCAAGGGCATCGAGGCCGGCGCCGACATCGTCGATACCGCCATGAGCCCGCTGGCGCTGGGCACCTCCCATATGCCGACGGAATCCCTCGTCGCCGCCTTGCAGGGCACCGACTACGACACAGGCCTGGATCTTGCACAGCTCAACATCGTGCGGGAGCATTTTGCCAAGCTGCGCGAAAAATACATTGCCAACGGCCAGATCAACCCCAAGGTGCTCGGGGTCGATGCCAACACGCTGCTCTACCAGGTGCCGGGCGGTATGCTCTCCAACATGATCAAGCAGCTCAAGGACGCCGGCAAGGAGGACCAGCTTGACGAGGTCCTCAAAGAGATCCCGCGCGTGCGCAAGGATTCCGGCTATCCGCCGCTCGTCACGCCCACGAGCCAGATCGTCGGCACGCAGGCGGTGTTCAACGTCATTTTGGGCGAGCGGTACAAGATGGTCACCAAGGAGTTCAAGGGCCTTGTCCACGGTGACTACGGCAAGACCCCCGCCCCCATCGACCCTGAATTTTCCAGCATGATTTTGAAGGGCGAGGCGCCCATCACCTGCCGCCCGGCGGACCTGCTGGAGCCGGAGGTCGAAAAGATGAAGGCCGAGGCCGCCAAGTACGCCATCCAGGAGGAGGACGTGCTCACCTACGCGATGTTCCCGCAGGTGGCGCCCAAATTCTTTGAAAAGCGCAACGCGCGCATGCAGGGCGTCGACGCCCTGCACGCCGACTACACCGCCAAGAGCCACCCCGTGTAAACCACGCCTCACAAACCAAACGCCGCGCAGGCACGCCCGTGCCCGCGCGGCGTTTTTGCTGCCATCCATTCGAGCACATGGCGGCGGGGCGGGATCTGGCGCAAAACGCCCCGATGCGGCGCGTGCGTTTCACCCCGCCGCGCCGGCGATCGCCGTCCCGGCGCGGGATGCCGCCGGCCAGGGATTTCCCGGGTCGGGGTCGGTGGGATCCCAGCCGCGGCGGGCGGTATCGGCAGGGTCGATAGCAAGGGCCTCCGGCCTGCCCAGCGGGCCGGGGTCGTTTTCATCATCATAGATCACGACCGGCGTGCCCAGCGGGCAGCTGTCATACACCCATTTGACATCCGCCACCGCCATGCGTACGCACCCCTGGCTGACGGCTTCCCCCAGCCGGTTGAACTCCGCGTATTCGAGGTCGTCGGCGTTCTCGGTAAAATAGGGCACGCTGTGGAACAGGATGTGCCTCGTGATGCGCGTGGCATACTGCCCGTAGCATGGCCCGTCCAGCAGCCGCCAGCGGTAGCGGATGGGCGTGCGCCAAAACCCCAGCGGCGTATCCGCCCCGCCGCTGCACAGCATGGCGCGGCAGGGCACGGTGTAACGTCCGTTTTCATCCTCCCGGTACGCCGTGACCACCCCGCCCGCGCGGTTGACCGCCAACAGATACGGCCACCGCGCCGGCAGCAGAACGTCGTCCGGGGTCTGCCACGCGGCGATGGCTTCGCGCACCGCCGCAGTATCGGCGGCGAGCGCGGCGGCGTCCGCTGTAAAGCCGAAAGACCGGTAAAACGGGTCGTCCTCCAGGCGTTCCATCAGCGCGGCGCCGTCGGGCGCCGTCACCGCCACGCCCGCCGGCGGGGCGCTCTCAGCCGACAGGACATTCCCGCGCGCGCCGCACCCGACCGCCGCCAGCACCAGAATGCCCGCCATCCCGAGCGCTGCCCGCCGCCATGGTTGGAACCGATTCAAAAAAATCACCTGCCTGCGTTTTTCGATAGGCCGATTAACATTCACTAAATGTCAATCATGCCGCCATTTTAGCATACACTACAAGGGATGACAAGCAGTAAATGTCAAATTACTTGTAAAAAGTGTGGTGGCGTGCATGTACAAAAACCGGGCCCTCGATGGCCGCAACAACCGTTCGGGCGTGCGGATCGCCGCGCTGCGCAAGGCGCGGGGGCTCTCGCAGCGGGCGCTGGCTGACGCCATGCAGCTGGCGGGGCTGGATATCGACAAAAACGCCGTGCAGCGCATCGAGAGCGGCCAGCGCTTCGTGACCGATATCGAGCTGTGCCAGTTCGCCGCGTACTTCGGCGTCAGCGCCGACGCGCTGCTGCGCTGAGCCGGCGGCGCGAAAAATGCAAAAAAATCCCGTCCGAAAGGCTGCCCGGGCGGGATTTGCCTTGCAACTTCGGGCCAAAAATAGTACAATGGATTTTAATAATGGCGGTCTGCGGCTTTGGGGCCGCGGGCCGGTCTCCGGGGTGATAGAATGGTTTTGAGCATGACCGGCTATGGCCGCGCCGAGCAGGTGCTGAACGGCCGCCAGATCGCCGTCGAGCTGCGCAGCGTCAACGCGCGCTATTTTGAGTATTCCTCCCGCCTGCCGCGCCGCTGCGCCTTTTTGGAGGACAGGCTCAAAAAGCTGGTGGCCGCCAGGGTCAGCCGCGGCAAGGTTGAGCTTGGGCTCACGGTGCAGGCCGTCACGGCGCAGGACGCCGTCATCACCGTCAACCGCCCGCTGGCGCAGGGCTATGCCGACGCCTTTGCCGAGCTGGCCGAGGCGTTCGCCATCCCGAACGACCTGACGGCGGGGCTGCTCGCCCGCATGCCGGAGGTCCTCACCCAGGCCGCCGCCCCCACCGATGAGGACGCCCTCTGGCAGGACGTGCGCGCGGTGGCCGGCAAGGCCATTGACGCTTTCGTCGCCATGCGCGCCGCCGAGGGCGCAAAGCTGCGCGCCGACCTGCTCACAAGGCTCGACACCGCCGAGGAGCTCCTTGGCCGCATCGAGCGGGGCACGGAGGGGCGCGTCAAGGCCTACAGCGAAAAGCTCTACGCGCGCCTGCGGGAGCTGCTCGCCGACCGCACGATCGACGAGAGCCGCCTCGTCACCGAGGCCGCGCTCTTTGCCGACAAGACCGCCATCGACGAGGAGACTGTGCGCCTGCACAGCCACATCGCGCAGTACCGCGCTATTTTGGACATGGACGAGCCCATTGGCCGCAAGCTGGATTTCCTCACGCAGGAGCTCAACCGCGAAACCAACACCATCGGCTCGAAATGCCAGGACGTCGACATCACCAAGCTGGTCGTGGAGCTCAAATCCGAGATCGAAAAGATCCGCGAACAGCTGCAAAATATCGAGTAAGGAAGTGCCCGTATGCAGCTGCTGAACATCGGCTTCGGCAACATGGTCAACACCGAGCGGCTCGTCGCCGTCGTCAGCCCGGACTCGGCCCCCATCAAGCGCCTCGTGCAGGACGCGCGCGAGCGCGGCGCCCTCATCGACGCCTCCTACGGGCGCAAGACCCGCGCCGTGCTGGTGATGGATTCCGACCATGTCGTGCTCTCGGCCTATGAGCCCGCGGCGCTGACCGGCGCCGTGCCGGCGCCGAAAGGGGAGGTGTGAGCCATGCAGGGCGAAAACTGCCTGTTCGTCGTATCGGGGCCGTCCGGCGCCGGCAAGGACACCGTCGTCGAGCGGCTGCGCGCCGCCCACCCCGAGGTACAGCGCACCGTCTCGGCCACGACGCGCGCCATGCGGCAGGGCGACGTTGACGGCGTGACCTACCACTTCATCTCCACGGATGATTTTGAGCGCAGGATCGAACAAAACGAGCTCGTCGAATACACGAACTACTGCG
Source organism: uncultured Gemmiger sp. (assembly GCA_947628865.1). Classification (GTDB taxonomy): domain Bacteria; phylum Bacillota; class Clostridia; order Oscillospirales; family Ruminococcaceae; genus Gemmiger. The sequence goes on along the minus strand of CANRBN010000007.1, from coordinate 14,790 downwards.
GCAATTACTATGGCACATTGCGCGGCGAGGTCGAGCCGCGCATGGCCGGCGGCATCCCGGTGATCCTGGTCATCGAGGTCGAGGGCGCCGCCAACATCAAGCGCCTGTACCCGGGCGCCACCACCGTGTTCGTGCTGCCGCCCAGCCGCGAGGAGCTCGAGCGCCGGCTGCGCGGGCGCGGCACCGAGAGCGAGGAGCGGATCAAGACCCGCCTTGCGCGCGCCGGGCAGGAGATGGCGCTGGCCTGTACCTATGACGAGCACATCGTCAACGACGACGCCGGGGCCTGCGCCGAGGCGCTGTATGCCATCATCCGGCGGCGTCTGGGCGGCGGCTGACGCCGCACGCGCCAAAAAAGGGGAGGGGGACGCGCTTGGCGCATACCGCACAGGTGGCCATCGGCGACGCCACCATCCACTACGATAAGCTCTACACCTACCTTGTGCCCGAAGCGCTGCGCGGGCAGGTGTTCTGCGGCAGCATGGTGCTGGTGCCGTTCGGGCGCGGCAATGCCCCGCGCCCCGGCGTCGTGCTGGAGCTGGGCGAAAGCGGGCAGAGCGCCGGGCTCAAGCCGCTTTTGGACGCGGCGCCCGAGGACGCGCGCCTGACGCCGCCGCTGTTGGAGCTCGTGCGCTTTTTAAAGGAGCGCACGTTCTGCACCTGGTTCGAGGCGGTCAAGGCGGTCATCCCGTACGGCGCGCAGTACGAGCCGGGCACGGAGAATGGCCGTCCGGTGCTCAAGAACCGTCTGGCGCAGCCGCTCGAGCGCGTGTACGCCCTCACGGGGGCCTTGCCGGAAAAGCCCAAGCCCGGCCCGCGCCAGCTGGCCGCCGTGGCGGCGCTGCGGGACGGGCCGCTCACGCAGCGGGAGCTCGCCGAGCAGGGCATCGGCAAGCCGACGCTCGACACCCTGTGCCAAAAGGGTGTGCTCACCGTCAGCGAGCGGCGCCCCGCGCAGGATCTTCTGGCAAATCTGCCGTTCGACCCGCAGCCGCTCATGCTGTCGCCGGCGCAAAGCGCCGCCTGCGCGCCCCTGCTCGAGGATCTGCACGCCGGCGCGCCGCGCGCGGCGCTGCTCTACGGCGTGACCGGCTCCGGCAAGACCGCGGTGTTCGAGCAGCTCATCTCCGAGACGCTCGCCATGGGCCGCACGGCGCTCGTGCTCGTGCCCGAGATCGGCCTGACCCCGCAGATGCTGCGCCGGCTCAAGGCGCGCTTCGGCAGCCGGCTGGCGGTGCAGCATTCGCGCCTGAGCAACACCGAGCGCCTTTTGCAGTGGCGCGCCATCCAGCACGGCGAGGCCGATATCGTCGTCGGCACGCGCAGCGCGGTGTTCGCGCCGCTTTCCAACATCGGCCTCATCGTCATCGACGAGGAGCAGGAGCACACCTACCAGAGCGAGTCGAGCCCCCGCTATTCGGCGCACGACATCGCCAAAAAGCGCGCCGCGCAGGAGAACGCGCTGCTCGTGCTGGCCTCGGCCACGCCGCGCACCGAGACCTTCTACGCCGCGCGCACCGGGCGCATCCGCCTGGTCGAGCTCGGCGAGCGCTACGGCGGCCGCCCGCTGCCCACCGTCGGCTTTATCGACATGCGTGCCGAGCTCACCGCCGGCAACCCGCGCGAGGTCAGCGCCCGCCTGGTGGAGGAGCTGGCCCGAAACCTGCAAAAGGGCGAGCAGAGCATTTTGCTGCTCAACCGCCGCGGCTACCACACGGTGGCGCTGTGCGCCGACTGCGGCAAGACCCTTGACTGCCCCAACTGCTCGGTGCCCATGGTCTACCACAAGCCGCGGCACGCGCTGCTCTGCCACCACTGCGGGCACCTGCTCTGCCCGCCGCCCGAGACCTGCCCCGCCTGCGGCGGAAAACTCGTCTACAGCGGCTTCGGCACACAGAAGGTCGAGGAGGAGCTGGGCGCCCTGCTGCCCACGGCGCGCATCCTGCGCATGGATCAGGACTCGACCGGGCGCAAGAACGCCCACGCGCGGATGCTGGGCCGCTTTGCCCGGGGGGAATACGATATTCTGCTCGGCACCCAGATGGTCGCCAAGGGGCTGGACTTTGAAAAGGTCACGCTCGTCGGCATCCTGGGCATCGACAGCCTGCTGTTCGGGCAGGGCTTCCGCGCGTATGAGAACGTCTTCAGCCTCATCACGCAGGTGGTGGGCCGCGGCGGGCGCGCCGCGCTGCCGGGCCGCGCCCTCATCCAGACCGCCGTGCCCGGGCACCCCGTGCTGCAGCGCGCCGCTGCGCAGGATTACCCCGCCTTTTATGACGAGGAGATCGCTTTCCGCCGCTACGGGCTGTACCCGCCGTTCTGCGCGTTCTGCGTCGTCGGCTTTTCCGGCGCGCAGGAGGGCGCCGTGCTCGCCGCGGCGAGGCGCTTTGCCGCGCTGCTCGCGCAAAACGCCGCACAGCAGCCGGCGCTGCCGCTGCGCGTGCTCGGCCCCGTGCCGATGAACATCGCGCTGCTCGCCGGCAAATACCGCTACAAGCTCACGCTCAAGTGCCGCAACGACAGGGCGTTCCGCGCCTTTCTGCGCAAGACCCTTGCCGACTATGACGCCGAAAAGCTGGCCGCCAGCGCCGCCGTGACGCTGGACTTCCACTCTGACGGCGACTTGTAAATACCGATCGGGAGGTTTTTTCCATGGCTCTGCGCACCATCGTACAGGACGGCGACCCCATCCTCAAAAAGGTCTGCCGCCCGGTGATCCAGTTCGACGACCGCCTTGCCACCCTGCTCGACGACATGCGCGAGACGCTGCTCCGCGCCGACGGCCTCGGTCTGGCCGGGCCGCAGGTGGGCATCCTGCGGCGGCTGTTCGTCTGCCTGGACGACCGCGACATGCCCGAGGGCGAGCTGCCGCCGGACTACGAATACAAATTCATCGAGTTCGTCAACCCGGAGATCCTGGCACTGAGCGATGAAAAGGTCGAGCTCTACGAGGGCTGCCTCTCTTTTCCCGGGCACAACGGCGCCATCGCGCGCGCAAAGCACGTCAAGATCCGCGCGCAGGATCGCCATGGCGACTGGTTCACCATCGAGGCCGACGACATGCTCGCCCGCTGCATCCAGCACGAGAACGACCATCTCGACGGCATCACCATCATGGATCTCGCCACCCGCTTTTTTGAGGACGAACACCCCGACGAGGAGTGAGCATACGATGCGCATTTTGTTCATGGGCACGCCGGATATCGCCGCCGCCTGCCTGGCGGCGCTGCTCGCGGCCGGGCACGAGGTCTGCGGGGTGTTCACCCGGGCCGACAAGCCGGTGGGCCGCAGGCAGGTGCTCACGGCGCCGCCGGTCAAAACGCTGGCGCTTGAAAACGGCATCCCGGTCTGGCAGCCCGCTACCCTGCGCGACGGCGCCGCCGAGGCCACCGTGCGCGCGCTGGCGCCGGAGCTCGTGGTCGTGGTGGCCTACGGGCGCATCCTGCCGCCGGAAATGCTGCACATCGCGCCGCTCGGCTGCATCAACCTGCACGTCTCGCTGCTGCCCAAATACCGCGGCGCCGCGCCCATCCAGTGGGCGGTGCTCAACGGCGATGCCGAGACCGGCGTCACCGTCATGCAGCTGGACGAGGGCTGCGATACCGGCCCCGTCCTGATGACGGTGCCGGTGCCCATCGGCCCCGAGACGACCGCCGGCGAGCTGTTCGACGAGGTCACGGCGGTCGGCGCGCAAACGCTCGTCACGGCGGTGGAAAGGCTCGGGCGGGGGGAGCTCGCGCCCGTCCCGCAAAACGATGCCGAGGCCACGCAGGCCCCGCCGCTCACCAAGGAGCTGGCGTGTTTCGATTTCACCTGGCCGGCGGCCCGCGTCCATGATTGGGTGCGCGGCATGGATCCGTGGCCGATGGCCTTTTTTGTGCAGGGCGGCAAAAGGATCAAGGTCAAGGGCGCCCGCACGGCGGCCAACCCGACCGGCGCGGCCCCCGGCACCGTGCTCGCCCTCAAGCCGCTGACCGTCGCCTGCGGGCAGGGCGCCATCGAGCTCGGCACCCTCACCCCGGAGGGCGGCAGGCCGATGCCCGGCACCGCCTGGGCCGCGGGCCGCCGCCTGAAAACGGGGGACACGCTGTGACCGCCCGCTACCTGGCCGTCAAGGCGCTCATCCGGCAGGAGCAAAACGGCTACGCCGACCTCGTGCTCGACGCCGAGCTCAAAAAATGCGCGCCGCCCCTGCCCGCGCGGGACGCCGCCTTTGCGGCCGCGGTGTTCTACACCGCCGTCGAGCGCCTGCATCTGCTGGACTGGCAGCTCGCCAAGGCCAGCACCCGCCCGCTGGCCCGCCTGGACGCCCCGGTGCGCGCGATCCTGCGCGCCGGGCTCGCGCAGGGGCGGTACATGGGGGTGCCCGTGCCCGCCGCCGTCAGCGAGAGCGTCAAGCTGGCGCGCGCCTTTGGCAAGACGAGCGCCGCCGGCATGGTCAACGCCGTTCTGCGCCGCGCGCTCGCCGCGCCGGCCCCGCAGGCGCAGGATTTTGCCGACCCGCTCGAGCGCCTCACGGTCTTTTACAGCCTTTCCGCCCCGGTGGCGGCGCTGCTCAGCGAACAGTACGGCCCCGAGGCCGAGGCGCTGGCCGCGGCGTTCGGGCAAAAGCGGCCTACAGCCGTGCGCGTCAACACCCTGCGCACCGACGCCGCCGCGCTCACCGCGCAGCTCACGGCGGAGGGCCACACGGTGCGCGGCCCCGGCCCCGTGCCGGGCAGCCTGCTGGTCGAGCTGGCCGGCAGCCCGGCGGGCAGCCGCGCGTTCCGGCAGGGGCTCTTCCATGTGCAGGGCCTTGCCAGCCAGTATGCGGCGCTCTGCCTCGGCGTAAAGCCCGGCCAGCGCGTGCTCGACCTCTGCGCGGCGCCGGGCGGCAAAACGCTGCTGCTCGCCCAGCAGATGCGGGACACCGGCACCCTCATCGCCAACGATGTCAGCGCGCCGCGCGTGCAAAAGCTCCGGCAGGCGCTCGAGCGCGCCGGCATCACCTGCGCCGAGGCGGTCTGCCATGACGCCGCCGCGTGGGCGCCGGAGCCCGCCCCCTTTGACGCCATATTATGCGATGTGCCCTGCACGGGGCTGGGCGTCATCGGCAAAAAGCCGGATATCCGCTACAAGCCGCTGCAAGACCTGGACGCGCTGCATCTTTTACAAGCGTCTATCCTGCAAAATGCGGCCAAAGCACTTGCCCAAAACGGCCATTTGGTGTATTCTACCTGTACAGTGGATCATCGCGAGGATCAGGCCCAGGTGCAGCGGTTTTTGCACAAAAACCCCGATTTCCGCCTCATTCCGCCGCCGCTTGCCTTCCCCGGCACGCGCGATACCGGCTTCGGCACCCTGTTTTTGCCGCACGAGACCGGCACCGACGGTTTTTTCGTCGCCGTTTTGGAAAAACATAGTTTGAGGTGAGCATCGCCCATGGCCGCACCCGAGACCCCCTGCCTGACCGACCTGCCCCTGCCGCAGCTCACCGAGCTTTTGCAGGGCATGGGCCAGCCGGCCTACCGGGCAAAGCAGGTGTACCGCTGGATCCACCAAAAGCTCGCCACGGACTTTTCGCAGATGACCGACCAGCCCGCGGCGCTGCTCGTGCGCCTGCGCGCCGAGACCTCGCTGGCCGTGCCGGAGGTCGTGCGGCGCCAGCAGTCCCGCGACGGCACGGTCAAGTACCTGCTGCGCATGGCGGACGGCAACTGTGTCGAGACGGTGCGCATGCACTACCGGTACGGGTACAGCGTCTGCGTTTCGACGCAGGTCGGCTGCGCGATGGGCTGCCGGTTCTGCGCCTCCACGCAGGCCGGGCGCGTGCGGGATCTGACGGCGGGGGAGATCGCCGCCGAGGTCTACACCGTCCAGCGGGAGCTCTGGCAGGGGGATGCCGCGGCGCGCGTCTCGCACGTCGTGCTCATGGGCATCGGCGAGCCGCTGCACAACTATGACAACGTCCTGCGCTTCCTGCGCATCCTCTCGGGGCCCGAGGGCCTGAACATCGGCATGCGCAATGTGAGCCTTTCCACCTGCGGGCTCGTGCCGCAGATCGACCGCCTCTCGCGGGAGGATCTGCAGCTCACGCTGTCGGTCTCGCTGCACGCGCCGGACGACGCGACCCGCTCGGCGATGATGCCCGTCAACGATGCGTTCCCGCTCTCCGCGCTCATCCCCGCGTGCCGGCGCTATCAGGCCGCCACGGGCCGGCGCATCAGCTTTGAGTACGCGATGGTGCGCGGCGTCAACGATACGCCCGAAATGGCCGAAAAGCTGGCCAAACTGTTAAAGGGCATGGGCGCGCATGTCAACCTCATCCCCGTCAACCCCGTGGACGGCAGCCCCTACACGGCCAGCGATGCCGCCAACGTGCAGCGCTTTGCCGCCCGCCTGCGCGCGCTGAGCCTCAACGCCACCGTGCGCCGGCGCCTGGGCGCCGATATCAGCGCCGCCTGCGGCCAGCTGCGGCGCGAGGAAGCCGCCCCCCGAACCAATACCCGCCAGGAGAGGATAACGCCATGAAGATCGCAGCGCTTACCGACATCGGCAGCTGCCGCCAGGAAAATCAGGACGACTACTGCGCCCGCCAGCTGCCGGGCGGCGGCGGTTGGGGCGTCGTGTGCGACGGCATGGGCGGCGCCAACGGCGGGCGCATCGCCTCCCGCATCGCGACCGAGACGGTGCGCGCCTGCTTTGCGCGCGACCTGCCCTCGATGCCCCCGGCGGGGGAGGAGCAGCTCATCCTGCGCGCCTTTGACGAGGCGAACCGCGCCGTGTACGAAAAGGCCACCTCCACCCCGTCCATGCTGGGCATGGGCACCACCGGGGTGTGCGCGTATATCAAGGGCGGCACCGCCCACATCGCCCACGCGGGCGACTCCCGCGCCTACGTTTTCCACGCGGGCGAGCTGCACCAGCTCACGCGGGATCACTCGATGGTGCAGCAGCTCGTTGACAGCGGCCAGATCACCCGCGAGCAGGCCGCCCAGCATCCGCAGAAGAACCTCATCACCCGCGCGCTGGGCGTCGGCGCCACCATCGTGCCGGAATACGATACCTGCCCCGTGCACGCCGGCGATGTGCTGCTGCTGTGCACCGACGGGCTGACCAACATGCTCACCGACGAGGAGATCGGCCTGATCTTAAAGGAAACGACTTTCTTCACCGCCCCCGATCTGCTGCTGCAGCGCGCGCTGCGCGGCGGCGGGCAGGACAACATCACCATCCTGCTCATGGGCGTGGAAGCCACGGAGGAATAAACGCATGGAAAATCTCATCGGCAGAAAACTGGAGGGGCGCTACCTCATCGAGAGCCTGGTCGGTGTCGGCGGCATGGCCAACGTCTACCGCGGCCAGGACACCCGCACCGGCGAGCCCGTCGCGGTCAAGGTGCTCAAGGAGGAGTTTTTGGACAATGAGGAGCTCGTCCGCCGCTTCAAGAACGAGTCCAAGGCCATCTCCATCCTCGACCATCCCAACATCGTGCGCGTGTACGATATCTCGGTCACCGACAAGCTGCAATATATCGTCATGGAATACATCGACGGTATCACGTTGAAGGAATACCTCAAGCAGCGCGGCGGCGTGCTGACCTGGAAAGAGGTCGTGCACTTTGCCACGCAGGTGCTCAGCGCGCTGGAGCATGCCCACGGCAAGGGCATCGTCCACCGCGATGTCAAGCCGCAGAACATCATGCTGCTGGCCGACGGCTCCATCAAGATGATGGATTTCGGCATCGCGCGCTTCTCCCGCGCACAGAGCCAGACCGTCTCGGACAAGGCCATCGGCTCGGTGCATTATATCAGCCCCGAGCAGGCCAAGGGCGACCACACCGACGCCCGCACCGACATCTACTCCGTCGGTGTGATGCTGTACGAGATGCTGGCCGGCATCCTGCCCTTTGACGGCACCGGCGCCGTCTCCATCGCCATCAAGCAGATCTCCGACACTGCCCGCCCGCTGGCCGAGGTCGCGCCCGAGGTGCCCGAGGGCCTGCGCCAGATCACCGAGAAAGCGATGGAAAAAGACCCCGCCCGGCGCTACCAGTCCGCCCGCGAGATGCTCGACGCGCTTGCCGCGTTCAAGCGCGACCCCTCCATCCGCTTTGAGTACGAGTACAACACCCAGTCCAACCCCGACAAGACCATCAACCGCGTCGTCAGCGATGCCAAGGCCACCCGCGCCGACGCGGCGTCCAAGACCGGCAAGACCGGCAAAAAGGGCAAAAACGTGAAGAAACGCCGCCGCAAAAAGCGCTATCATTTCCCCATCTTCCCCATCTTTGCCGGCATGGCGGTGGCCTTTGTCATCGGCGCCGGGCTGCTCGTGTACCTGATCTTCTCGAACTCCTCGAACGCATTGTTCTCGAACCGCGACGACGTCGAGGTCATCAACTTCGTCGGCATGACGCGGGACGAGTTCCTCGCCTCGGACTACAATCAAAAGCTGAGCCCCGTCTGGGTGTATGAGTACGACACCACCTCCACCTACGCCTCGGGGGTCATCTTCCAGCAGTCGCCGCGCTCGGGCCGCGTGGTCAAGGAGGGGCAGAAGATCACGCTGCGCGTCAGCATGGGCACGCAGTGGATCGACATCCCCGACACCCGCTCCTACACCGGCGAGGCCGCCAAGGAGATGCTGACGGGCCTCGGCCTGATGGTGGTGACCAACCGCGTCGATGACGACAGCGTCGCCGCCGGCACCGTCGCCTACAGCGAGCCTGCCGCCGGCACCACGGTGGCGGGCGGCTCGACGGTGGTGCTCTATGTCAGCCGCGAAAAGGTCAACATCACCCGCACGGTGCCCAGCGTCGTCGGCATGCTGGTCGATACCGCGCGCGCCAACATCTCGCGCAACAACCTCATGCCGGTGGTCGAGGAGGTGCCGGATGCTTCGCCCGCCGGCACGGTGCTCAGCCAGAGCCCGGTGGGCGGCACCTCGGTGCGTATGGGCAGCAGCGTTTTGCTGCAGGTCTCGTCCGGCGTGCCGGAGGTGATCCCGGAGCCCGAGCCGCAGCCCACCGCGGAGCCGACGCAGACCCCCACGCCGGAGCCGACGCCGTGTCCGCACAACTATCAGGAGGTCAGCCGTACAGAGCCCACCTGCGGCGCAAACGGCTCTGTGACCCGGCAGTGCACGCTGTGCGGTGACACGGTCACGGAGACGCTGCCGGCCACCGGCGCGCACAGCTTTGACTCCTCGCAGCCGTATTGCCTGAACGGCTGCGGAACGCCCAACCCCGGCTATGTCGACCCCAACGCCGGCCAGCCGGCTGCGTAAGCGCATGGAGGGCTATATCACAAAAGGCATCGGCGGGTTTTACACCGTCCAGACAGCCGCGGGCCCGGTGGAATGCCGCGCCCGCGGCATTCTGCGCCGGCGCGGGCAGGCGCCGCTTGCCGGCGACCGCGTGCGCCTCTCGCCGGACGGCGCCGCCATCGAGGAGATCCTGCCGCGCAAAAACAGCTTCGTAAGGCCGCCGGTGGCCAATCTCGACGTGCTGTTCGTCGTCGCCAGCACCACGCAGCCGGTGCCCGGCGCCCTGCTGCTGGACGAGATGCTGGCCGCCGCCGCCTACCAAGGCGTCGAGGGGGTGCTCGTCGTCACCAAGGTCGACCTGGCCGCCGCCGACGCCTTACAGGCGGCCTACGCCAAAAGCGCCGTGCCCGTCATCCTGGTGGACTATGCCACCGGCGAGGGCCTTGATGCCGTGCGCGCCCGCATCCGCGGGCATCTGTGCGCCTTCTGCGGCAACTCCGGCGTGGGCAAATCGACGCTGCTCAACGCGCTGGCGCCCGAGCTCGCGCGCCGCACGGGCGAGATCAGCCAAAAGCTGGGCCGCGGGCGGCACACCACGCGCGAGGCCGAGATCTTTGCCGCCTGCGGCGGCCTCATCGCCGACACGCCGGGCTTTTCGAGCCTCGACGCCCAGCGCCTTGTGCGCATCCCCAAGGGGGAGCTGGAGCAGGCGTTCCCGGAGTTCTCGCCCTATTTCGGGCGCTGCCGCTTTACCGGCTGCTCCCACCGCACCGAGGCCGGCTGCGCCGTGCGCGCCGCGCTGGCGGCGGGGGAGCTCAGCGCGAGCCGCTACAACAGCTATCTGGCCATGTACGCGCAGGCCGAGCAGTACAAGGAGTGGGAACATGCCCCCCAAAAACGCTGAAAAACGCGCCGTGGTGCTCGCCGCCGTGCCGGTGGAGCCGGCGCTGGCCGCCTACCTGCGCCCCGGCGATTTCCTGCTCGCCTGTGATGCCGGCGTGCGCAACGCGGCGGTATTGGGCGTCACGCCCGACCTCATCATCGGCGATTTTGACTCCGCCCCGCGCCCCGATACCGCCGTGCCTGTCATCACGCTGCCCACCGTCAAGGACGATACCGATACCCACTACGCCGCGCGCTGGCTGCTCGAGCACGGCTACCGCGACATCACGCTGCTGGGGGCGCTGGGCGGTCGGCGCCCGGAGCTCACGCTGGCCAGCTACGCCACCGCGCTGTACCTGGCGCGCGGCGGCGCCCGCGTGCTGCTGGCCGATGCCGGCTGCGAGGTGCGCTGCCTTGTGCCCGGCGCGCCGCTCACGCTGCGGCAGGATGCCGCGCGCCCCTGGGCGTATTTTTCGCTGTTCGCGTTCGGCGGCGCGCTCGAGGGCGTGACCATCCGCGGCGCCAAATACCCGCTGCAAAACGCCCGTCTCACGCCCGAGTACCCGCTTGGCGTCAGCAATGAGTTCGCCGCCGGCACCGTGACCCTGCGCTGCACCGCCGGCTGCGGGCTCGTGCTGTGCACCCGCCACAGCCGCACACCCGACGGCGCGCCGGCATAGTATGGCGCGCATACCAAAGGGAGGTGCGCCGCATGCAGATCGTCATCGTCAAATGCCCGCGCGGCCTGCGCTGGCTGCTCAAGGCCGTTTTCAAAGTATAAGGACACCACAAACAGAACCGCCCCTGCGCAAACGCGCAGGGGCGGTTCTGTTTGGCCCGGCGCCGCGCATATACATGCACAGAAACCACGGAAAGGGGCAAACGTATGGAATTACAGGTGTTCAAGGACGACGTCACCACCTACGGCGGCCGGTGGGAGACCCGGCTGGAGCTGCCGGTGGAGACCGAGATCCTCATCCCGGACTATCTGCCCGCGGTGTTCAAGATCGTCAAATGCCGCATCGAGCCCGTCGTTTTGCAGAACAACATCGCCGCGGGGCGCTGGCAGGGCGAGGGGTATCTGCGCTGCACCGTGCTTTACCAGACCGAGGAGACCGGCGCGCGCCTGTGGCGCACCGAGCTCAAATCCCCGTTTGAAAAATCCGCCGAGCTGCCCGGCCCCGAGTACGGCGCCGGCCCCGCCCGCCTTTGGGGCGAGGTCGAGTACTGCAACTGCCGCGCCGTCAGCGAGCGCCGCATCGAGGTGCGCGGCGCGTACGCGCTGTGCGTGGGGGCCGCGGCGTTCCGCACGCAGGAGCTGCTCACGGGGCTGGCCGGCTGCGGCATCGAGCAGCGCCCCTGCACGCTGACCGGCCACACCTGCGCCGCCGCGCTGGAAAAAACGCTCACCGCCGAGACGACGCTCCCGCTGCCCGGCATGGGCGAGACGGTGCTGGACATCGCCGGGCGCTTCGTGTTCGGCGGCGCCACGGTGCAGACCGGGCAGGTGAACTGCCAGGGCACGCTGCTTTTGCAGGCGTGCTTTGCCCGCCCCGATGAGGCCGAGCTCTCGACCCGCCAAAAGGAGGTGCCGGTGCGCGAGACGCTGGAGCTGCCCGGCGCCGCCGAGGGCGATACCTGCGTCTGCTGGGGCGAGGTGCTGGCCTGCACGCTGGCCGCCGCCGACACCGACGGCGAGGAGCCGCTCCTGACCGTCACCTGGAAGCTGCATGCCGAGTGCTGGCGCACCGCCGAGTACACCGCCGTGGCGGACGCCTACTCGACCTTGTGCGAGACCGCCGCCGAGACCGCCGACTACCGCCTGCTGGGCCGCGAGATCGCCATCGAGCAGACGGTCACGGCCTCCGCCGCGGACGACCTGCCCGACGCCGAGGCCGCGGTGCTGGGCAGCTTTGTCAGCGTGGGGGCGCCCCGTCTGCTGCCCGACCCCGCCGCCCCCGCCGACGCCCCGCAGGTGCGCGTGGGCGGGCGCCTGACCGCGCATGTGCTCTGCGCCGACGCCCGCGGCGAGGTGACCTGCTACGACAAGACCGTCGCCTGGCAGCTGCCCGATGCCTGGCCCGGCACCCCGGCGGACTACTGCCCCTGCCTTTGTGCCGGCGCCGTGCGCGTGACCAGCCAGAAGAACGGCGCCGCCCTCAAGGTGGAGGCGGAGGTCAGTGTCAGCGGCATGCTGTACGGCTCCGACACCGTCAGCGCCGTCAGCGCCGTCACCCCGGGCGAGGAGCTGCCGGACAAAAAGCTCGGCCCGTCGCTGTACATCTACTATGCCGAGGCCGGCGAGCGGGTGTTTGACATCGCCAAGCGCTACCATGCCCGCGCCGGGGATCTTGCCGCCGCCAACCGGCTGGACGCCGCGGGCCCCGACGCCGCGCAGGCGCTCACCGCCGCCGCCTGCCTGCTGATCCCGGCGGCGCTGTAAAGGAGGGAGCCAACATGACGCAGGAACAACTGTACGAGAACATTGCAAAGCGCACCGGCGGCGACATCTACATCGGCGTGGTGGGCCCGGTGCGCAGCGGCAAAAGCACGCTCGTCAAGCGCTTTGCCGAGCTGATGCTGCTGCCCCACATCCAAAACGAGGCCCGGCGCGCCCGCGCCGTGGATGAGCTGCCGCAGTCCGCCGCGGGGCGCACCGTGATGACCACCGAGCCCAAGTTCATCCCCGAAAAGGCCGTGGAGATCGAGCTCTCGGGCGGCGGCAGCTTCCGCGCGCGCCTCATCGACTGCGTCGGCTACATGGTCGAGGGCGCGCTCGGCCACGAGGAGGACGGCGCGCCGCGCCTTGTCCGCAGCCCGTGGTTCGACGAGGCCGTCCCCTTTGACCTGGCCGCCGAGACCGGCACCCGCCGCGTCATCCGCGAGCACGCCACCGTAGGGCTCGTCGTCACCACCGACGGCTCCGTCGCCGACCTCCCGCGTGAGGCGTATCTCGCCGCCGAGCGGCGCACCGTCGCCGAGCTCGACGCCATCGGCAAGCCGTATCTCATCCTGCTCAACTGCACCGAGCCGGACAGCCCCGCCGCCCGCGCGCTTGCCGCCGAGCTGGAGGAAAGCTACGGCCACGCGGTGTTCCGCGTCAACTGCACGCGGCTGGACGCCGCCGCGCTGGACGCCCTGCTCAAGCAGCTGCTGTATGAGTTCCCCATCCGGGAGATCTCCGTCACCATGCCCGGCTGGGTGACCATGCTGGAGCCCGGCCACTGGCTGCAGAGCGCCGTGTACGAGGCCATCCTGCAATACGCCGGCGGCGTGCGGCGCATGGGGCAGGCGGCAGCCGAGCCGCCCGCGCTGGGCTGCGCCTACATCACCGGCGCCGGCGTCACCGGCATGGATCTGGCGCGCGGCGGCGTGAGCCTGAACGTGCGCATCGCGCCGGACATCTTCTACCGCATCCTCGGCGAGCAGGCGGGGCTGGACATCACCGACGAGGCGAGCCTGCTGCCCTGCGTCGTCAGCCTGGCCAAGGCCAAGCGCGCCTACGACAAGATCAAAAACGCCCTCGAGCAGGTCGAGGCCACCGGCTACGGCATCGTCATGCCCGGCCTTGACGAGCTCAAGCTCGAGGAGCCCGAGATCGTGCGCCAGGGCGGGCAGTACGGGGTGCGGCTGTCGGCCAGCGCGCCCAGCCTGCACATCCTGCGCGCCGATATCCACACCGAGCTTTCACCCACCGTGGGCAGCGAGCAGCAGGGCGAGGAGCTCATCAAGAGCCTCCTGCAGGACTTTGAGAGCGACCCCGGCAAGCTGTGGAGCACCAACATCTTCGGCAAAAGCCTCAACGAGCTGGTCAGCGAGGGCGTGCAGGCAAAGCTTTTGCACATGCCGCAGGAGGCCCGCAGCCGCCTGCAGCTCACGCTCGAGCGCATCATCAACGAGGGGTGCGAGGGGCTCATCTGCATTTTGCTGTAACGCCCGAAAGGGGAAAGGGGGCACCGCCCGATGCCGATACCGATGCTGCCGGTCACGGCGCGCCGCGCCGCCGCCCGCCGGCGCGCGCTGGAAAAGGATCTGCGCCAAACGCTCGCGCAGCTCAAGGCCAACGACAGCGAGTTCCAGCTCGCCGACGACGGGTATTATCTCGAGCAGGTCATCTATGAGCACGCCGCGCTGATGTGCCGGTGCAGCGCGCTGCTGCGCGAGCTGCGGGAAGAAGGCGCCGCATGACGCCGGCCCTGCTGGCGGCGGCTGCCTGCGTGCTGGCGGTGGCGGCGGGCGCCGCGCGCGGCGAGCACCCTGTGCGCGGCATCCTCGCCAGCGCGGTGTGCGGCGTGGGCGCGCTGGCGGCGCTGGCCCTGCTCGCGCCCGTGACCGGCGTGGCGCTGCCGCTCAACCGCTTTACCGGCTTCGTGGCCGCCGTGCTCGGCGTGCCGGGCGTCATCGCGCTGCTCGTTTTGAACGTGCTGTTCCTTTAGCGCTGCATTTTCACGCAGAGCGCCGCGGGGCGCCCCGGTGGGGCCGCGGCCCTGCGTCCATAACGGTGGCATGCAGGATTTGAGACCGTAGGGCGGGGCCCTCTGGCCCCGCCGCAGCGTGTCGAGAAACTCGACACGCTGCAAAAGAGGGGCTCGGCTTCGCTGGCTGCGCCAGTCCGCCTGCGCCCCTCTCTTGGACACACCCCGTCGCAAAAAATGTCGTTCT
>CANRBN010000006.1 GCA_947628865.1 uncultured Gemmiger sp. | reverse complement strand
GCCACCGCCGGCGTGCGCATCGAGGCGCCCATCCCCGGCAAGCCCGCCGTCGGCATCGAGGTGCCCAACAAGCTGCGCTCCACCGTCAACATCCGCAACGTGTTTGAATCGCAGAACTACATCAACATGCGCTCGCCGCTGACCATGGCGCTCGGCAAGGACATCGCCGGCGTCGCGCAGGTGGCGGATCTGTGCCGCATGCCGCACCTGCTCATCGCCGGCTCCACCGGCAGCGGCAAATCGGTGTGCGTCAACTCCATCATCATCAGCTTTCTGTTCCGTGCGAGCCCCGAGGACGTCAGGCTCATCCTCATCGACCCCAAGGTCGTCGAGCTGGCCGAGTACAACGGCATCCCGCATCTTTTGATGCCCGTCGTCACCGAGCCGCGCAAGGCGGCCGGGGCGCTGGGCGCCAGCGTGGCCGAGATGGAGCGCCGCTACAAGCTCTTCGCCGACAACAACGTCCGCGAGATCAAGGCCTACAACCGCCTCGCGCAAAGCAGGCCGGAGCTGGAGCATCTGCCCTACATCGCCATCGTCATCGACGAGCTGGCCGATCTGATGATGGTCGCCGGCAAGGAGGTCGAGGACTACATCTGCCGCATCGCGCAGAAGGCCCGCGCCGCCGGCATCCACCTCATCGTGGCCACGCAGCGCCCCAGCGTCGATGTCATCACCGGCCTGATCAAGGCGAACATCCCCAGCCGCATCGCCTTCGCGGTCTCCAGCCAGATCGACAGCCGCACCATTCTCGACGGCGCCGGCGCCGAAAAGCTGCTCGGCAACGGCGATATGCTGTTCTTGCCGGTCGGCGCCGCCAAGCCCATCCGCGTGCAGGGCACCTTTGTCACCGACGAGGAGATCGGCGCCGTGCTCTCGTTCATCAAATCTACCTCCGACGCCCAGTATGACGAGGAGATGATCGCCGAGATGGAGCGCCGCGCCGTGGCCGAAAAGGGCGCCAAAAAGGACGCCGACGGCGACGAGGGCGGCGGCGCGCTCGACCCCATGTTCGAGCAGGCCGTCGAGTGCGTCATCGAGGCGGGGCAGGCCTCCACCAGCCTTTTGCAGCGCCGCTGCAAGCTGGGCTACGCCCGCGCCGCGCGCATCATGGACCAGATGGAGCAGGAAAAGGTCATCGGCCCGTACGAGGGCGCCAAGCCGCGCAGCGTGCTCATCACGATGGCGCAGTGGCAGGAGCGCAAGCTCAGCGCCGGCCATGAGGCTTGAGCTCCGCCGCGCCGCGCGCTGGCTCTTGCGCGCGGCGCTCGTTCTGGCGCTTGCCGCCGGCTTTGTCATCGAGCTCTGGGGCGGGCGGTACGGCATCCCCACCTGGGGGCAGCTGCAGCGCCTGCTCGGCTTTGGCGCCGGCCCCGAGCCGGCGCTTTTGCAGAGCGCCGAGGCCTGCGTCACGGTGTTCGACGTCGGCCAGGGGGATGCCGTGCTCCTCGCGCAGGGCGGGGAATACGCCCTCATCGACGCCGGCACGCCGCAGACAGCCGATGCCCTGTGCGCCGCGCTGCGCGCCGCGGGCGTAGGGCGCCTCAAGCTGCTGGTGCTCACCCACCCGCACGCCGACCACAGCGGCGGCATGACCGAGATCCTCAAGAGCTTCCCGGTCGAAACGCTGCTCCTGCCGCCCGTACAGGGCGAGGAGCCCTGGGTGCGGCAGCTCGTGCGCACCCGCGCCGAAAAGGAGGGCACAGCCGTCGCCGTGGCCGAGGCCGGGCAGACCTGGCCGGTCGGGGAGGGGACGCTCACGGTGCTGCAGGCCGGCTTTTCCGCCGAGCCCGCCCCCAATGCCACCGCCAACAGCCTGGAGAACAATACCTCGCTGTGCGTGCGCTACACGGCGGGGGATTTCGCGTTTCTGGACACCGGCGACGCCGAGGCCGAGGCGGAGCGCGCCCTTGTGGACACCTGGGGCAGCACGCTGCGCGCCGACCTGTTCAAGGCCGGCCACCACGGCAGCTCCAGCTCCAACACCGCCGCCCTGCTCGACGCCGCGCGCCCGGCGCATGTGGCCGTCAGCTGCGGCAAAGACAATGACTACGGCCACCCCCACGGGAGCGTGCTGCGCCGCTTCGCGCAGTATGGCATCGCGACCGCCCGCACCGACGAGCTCGGCACGCTGACCTACCTCTGGCAGGACGGCGCGCTCACCCTGCACACCGCCGTGGAAACCGAAGCGGACGCCGCCTGAGCGGCAAAAGGAGCGTGACATCCCCCATGACCATCACCGAGGCGTTTGCCCAAAAGCGCTGCGTTTTTTCCATCGAGTGCTTCCCCCCGAAGCAGACCATCCAATTTGAAAAGCTGCGGCAGGGCCTTGCGCAGATGCGCGGCCTGCACCCCGATTTCATCAGCGTCACCTTTGGCGCCGGCGGCTCGGCGGGCGGGGTCTCCACCGTCGAGGTGGCCGACTACCTGCAAAACGGCCTCGGCATCACGGCGCTGGCGCACATTTTGTGCATGGGCAGCGACCGGCAGAGCACCGCCGCGCAGCTGCGGGCGCTCGAAAGCGTCGGCGTGCGCGACGTGCTCACGCTACGGGGCGACCGCACGCCGCTGCGCGCCCCCAGCCCGGATTTTGCCCACGCCAGCGACCTGGCCGCCTATGTGCGCGAGAAAGCGCCCGGCTTTTCCACCCACGGCGCCTGCTACCCCGAGGCCCATCCCGAGGCCGCGAGCCTGCGCGAGGATGTCGAGAACCTGCGATACAAGCAGGCGGCGGGCGTCAGCCATCTGCTCACCCAGCTGTTTTTTGACAACATCTGCTACTACCGCTTTTTGAACCTGGCCCGCCGCGCCGGCATCACGCTGCCGGTCTCAGCCGGCGTCATGCCCATCGTGCGCCGCAGCCAGATCGAGCGCACCGTCGCGCTCTCGAGCGCCAGCCTGCCGGCGGCCTTCACGCACATGATCTCCCGCTGGCAGGACGACCCCGACGGCCTGCGCAAGGCCGGCATCGAGTATGCCGTCGCCCAGCTGCGCGACCTCATCGAGGGCGGGGCCGACGGCATCCACCTCTACGCCATGAACGACGCCGACGTCGCCGCCGCCGTCTACGACGGCATCCGCGACCTGTTGTAAAATGACTTGGGCAGGGCGGGCGCCCCGCCGCAAAAGGGGGCTTTGGCCATGCAGCTTGAGCTGCCGCAAACCATCGACCGCGCCACCGTGCTGCGCTACCTCGGCGCCGCCGGCTGGCAGCCCGATGCCGCCACCGACGCGCTGCTCGCAAGGGCCGAGGCACTGGTGCTCGCCGCCGCCACGCCGCGCGGGGTGTGGCGCACGCTGCCACTGGCGGCGCTGGACGGCCTTGCCCTCGGCGGCGACCTCGCCCGGCATCTGGCGGGGTGTGACAGCGTGACATTTTCCGCTGTCACGCTGGGCGCCGAGACCGACGCCTTGCTGCGCCGCCTCGAGGCCGAGGACATCGCCCTCGCCGCCGCCGCGGACGCCGCGGCCTCGGTGCTCGTCGAGCACGCGGCCGACACGCTGGAGGCGCACATCCGCGCCGCCCTGCCCGCCGGGCGCTACCTGACCGGGCGCTACGCCCCCGGCTACGGGGACTGCCCGCTCGCCCTCAACGACGAGATCTGCCTTGCGCTCGACACCGTGCGCGGCGCGGGGCTGGCCGTCACACCGGCGCATCTGCTCACGCCGCGCAAAAGCACCACCGCCATTCAGGGCGGGGCCGATACGCCCGTCACCGGCGCGCGCGCCGGCTGCGCGCACTGCCTGCTGCGCGACGCCTGCGCCTACCGCAAAAGGGGGACTACCTGTGCCGAGTAAGCTGCAAACCGTATTCGACCGCAGCGCTTTCGTCTTTCTGGACGGCGCCATGGGCACCGAGCTGCAAAAGCGCGGCCTGCGCCTTGGCCAAAAGCCGGAGCTGGCGGCCTTTTTCATGCCCGAGACCCTCACCGCCATCCACGCCGAGTATCTCGCCGCGGGCGCCGATATCCTCATCGCCAACACGTTCGGGGCCAACCCCAAAAAGCTCGCCGGCACCGGCCATACGCTGGAAGAGACCGTCGAAGCCTCCCTCGCCTGTGCCCGCGCCGCCGGCGGCGCCGACGTGCCGGTCGCGCTGGACATCGGCCCTTTGGGCGAGCTGCTGGCCCCCGCCGGCACCCTTGCGTTCGAGGACGCATATGACCAGTTCGCCCAGATCGTGCGGGCCGGCGCGGCGGCGGGCGCCGACCTCGTCTTTATCGAGACGATGACCGACCTGTACGAGCTCAAGGCCGCCGTCCTCGCCGCCAGGGAGAACTGCGCCCTGCCGGTGTTCGCCTCGATGAGCTTTGAGGCGCGCGGCCGCACGTTCACCGGCTGCACGGTCGAGAGCTTTGCCGTCACCGCGGCGGGCCTCGGCGTCGACGCCGTCGGCATCAACTGCTCCTTAGGCCCCGCGGAGATCCTGCCCTTTGCCAAACGGCTCTGCCGCAGCGTGCCGGCGGGGCTGCCGGTGTTCGTCAAGCCGAACGCCGGCCTGCCGGAGCCCGACGGCAGCTATGCCCTCACGCCGCAACGATTCGCCGAGCAGATGGAGGCCTTTGCCGGCACCGGCGTCTCGATGCTCGGCGGCTGCTGCGGCACCTGCCCCGAGAGCATCCGCCTGCTCAAGAGGGCGTATGCGGGCCAAAAGCCGGCGCAGAAAATACCGCTGCGGCGCAGCGCGCTGTGCACGCCGGTGCGCTTTGTCGAGGTAAACGGCATCACGGTCGTGGGCGAGCGCATCAACCCCACCGGCAAAAAACGGCTGCAGCAGGCGCTGCGGGCGGGGGATATGGCCTACGCCTGCGCGCAGGCCGTGCAGCAGGCCGAGGCGGGGGCCGAGGTGCTCGATGTCAACGCCGGGCTGCCCGGCATCGACGAGCCCGCCACGCTCGAGCGCCTTGTCCGGGAGCTGCAGGCCGTCACCGATCTGCCCTTACAGCTCGATTCCGCCGACCCCGCGGCCCTCGCCCGCGCGCTGCGCGTCTATAACGGCAAGCCGGTCGTCAATTCCGTCAACGGCGAGCAAAAGGTGCTCGATGCCATCCTGCCGCTGTGCAAAAAGTACGGCGCCGCCGTCGTGGGCCTGACGCTCGACGAGAACGGCATCCCCAAGACCGCCGAGGGGCGCGTTGCCATCGCGCGGCGCATCGTGGCCGCGGCCAACGCCCGCGGCATCCCCAACGAGGACATCTACATCGACTGCCTGACCCTCACCGCCAGCGCCGAGCAGGCCGCAGCCGCCGAGACGCTCAAGGCGCTCGCCGCCTGCAAGCGGGAGCTCGGCGTGCGCACGGTGCTGGGCGTTTCCAACATCAGCTTCGGCCTGCCCTGCCGCGGCTTTTTGAACACCGCCTTTTTGACGATGGCGATGCAGGCCGGGCTCGACCTTGCCATCCTGAACCCCAACGCGCCCGAGATGATGGCCGCCGTGCGCGCTTTCCGGGTGCTGAGCGGGCAGGATGCACGGAGCGAAGCCTACATCGCCGCGTATGCCGGGCAGCAGCCGCAGGCGCAGGCGCCTGTGCAGGCCGCGCCGCCTCCCGACGCCGCGCCGCAGAGCGGCGACCCGCTGTTCGACGCCGTGCGCCGGGGCCTCAAGGCCGAGGCAAAGGCCGCCGCCGCGGCGGCGCTGCAAAGCGGGCGGGAGCCGCTCGCGCTCGTCGATGCCTCGCTCATCCCCGCGCTCGACGCCGTGGGCGAGGGCTTTGAGAACGGCACGCTGTTCCTGCCGCAGCTGCTGCAGTCCGCCACCGCCGCGCAGAGCGCCTTTGAGGCCGTCAAGGCGGCCATCGCCGCCGGCGGCGCCCCGGCCGCGCACAAGGGCCGGATCGTGCTGGCCACCGTCAAGGGCGACATCCACGATATCGGCAAAAACATCGTGCGCGTCGTGCTCGAAAACTACGGCTACGACGTGCTCGACCTTGGCCGCGACGTCCCGCCCGAGACGGTCGTGGAGGCAGTGCGCACGAGCGGCGCGCGCCTTGTGGGCCTCTCGGCCCTGATGACGACGACGGTGCCCAGCATGCAGGCCACCATCGAGGCGCTGCACGCCGCAAGCCTGCCCTGCCGGGTCATGGTGGGCGGCGCGGTGCTCACCCCGGCGTATGCCGCCGGGATCGGCGCCGATTTCTACGCCCGCGATGCCAAGGCCAGCGCCGACATCGCCAAACAGGTCCTCGGCGGGTAAGGGCCGCCGCAAAACAGGCCGGATCTGTCCGGCCCCCCGACCGCCACAGAACGGTGGATGTCCAAACCACGGAAAGGGGAGTCTCCCATGCAAGGCCCCGACCGACAGCCGCAGGCCATCGAGGTGCGCGGCGCGCGGGTACACAACCTCAAAAACATCGACGTCGACGTGCCGCTGCACGGCATCGTCGGCATCGCCGGGGTCTCGGGCTCCGGCAAATCCTCGCTGGCGCTGGGCGTGCTCTACGCCGAGGGCTCGCGCCGGTATCTGGAATCGCTGTCCACCTACACGCGCCGCCGCATGACCCAGGCCGCCGCCGCGCAGGTGGATGCCGTGCGCTACATCCCGCCCGCGCTGGCGCTGCACCAGCGCCCCGGCGTGCCGGGCATCCGCAGCACGTTCGGCACCGGGACCGAGCTGCTCAACAGCCTGCGGCTGATGTATTCCCGCCTTGCGAACCACCGCTGCCCCAACGGGCATACGCTGGAGCCCACGCTGGACGTCGCCGCCGGGCAGCCCATCTTCTGCCCCGTGTGCGGCGCAAGCGTGCACGCCCCCGGCGCCGAGGAGCTCGCGTTCAACAGCCAGGGCGCCTGCCCCACCTGCGGCGGCACCGGCATCGTGCGCACCGTCGACCGCGCCGCCCTTGTGCCGGACGAATCGCTCACCATCGACGAGGGCGCCGTGGCGCCCTGGAACAGCCTGATGTGGAGCCTGATGACCGACGTCTGCCGCGCCATGGGCGTGCGCACCGACGTGCCGTTCCGCGAGCTCACCGAGCGGGAAAAGGATATCGTTTACAACGGCCCCGCCGAGAAAAAGCACATTTTCTACCACTCCAAGCACACCGAGGAAGCCGGCGAGCTGGACTTTACCTATTTTAACGCCACCTACACCGTCGAGAATGCCCTTGCAAAGGTCAAGGACGAAAAGGGCATGAAGCGGGTGGAAAAGTTTTTAAAGCAGGACACCTGCCCCGATTGCGGCGGCACCCGCCTTTCGGCGGCGGCGCGCGCGCCGAAGCTGCGCGGCATCGGCCTCGACGAGGCCTGCCAGATGACGCTCACCGAGCTCGTCGGCTGGGTGGCGGGCGTGCCGGCCTCGCTCCCGGCGCCCATGCGCCCCATGGCCGAGAGCATCTGCGCGGCGTTTCAGAACACCGCCAAACGCCTGATGGAGCTGGGCCTTGGGTATCTCACGCTCGACCGCGCCGCCGCCACGCTCTCCACCGGCGAGCGCCAGCGCACCCAGCTGGCCCGCGCGGTGCGCAACCGCACCACCGGCGCGCTCTATGTGCTGGACGAGCCCTCCATCGGCCTGCACCCGGCCAACCTCAAGGGGCTGGCCGGCGTCATGGACGATCTCGTCGCCGACGGCAACACCGTGCTGCTCGTCGACCATGACACCGGCGTCCTCGCCCATGCCGACTGGCTCATCGAGCTCGGCCCCGGCGCGGGGGCCGACGGCGGCAGGGTGCTCGCGCAGGGCACGGTGCCGCAGCTCATTCAGGATCCCGCCTCCAAAATCGGGCCGTTCCTCGCCCCCGGCACCAAAAACCTGCTGCGCCGCCAAGCCGCCGGGGACGCGCTGTTCGAAAACGGCACGGTCGAGCTGCGCACCGGCCCCCTGCACACCGTCAAGCCGCTCACCGTGCGCCTGCCCAAGGGCCGGCTCACGGTGGTGACGGGGGTGTCCGGCTCGGGGAAGACGACGCTGGTGCTCGAAAGCCTCGTCCCGGCGCTGGCGGCCAAGGCCGCCGGGCAGCCGCTGCCCGCGCATGTGCTGGCGCTCGACGCGCCCGGCATCCGGCAGGTCAAGCTCATCGACGCCACGCCCATCGGCATCAACGTGCGCTCCACCGTCGCCACCTATGCCGACGTGCACGATGAACTGCGCAAGGTCTTTGCCCGCGCGCCGCAGGCAAGGGCCCGCGGGTACAAGGCCGGGGATTTCTCCTACAACACCGGCGCGCTGCGCTGCCCCGTGTGTGACGGCACCGGAAGCATCAGCCTTGACGTGCAGTTCCTGCCCGATGTCGAGATCCCCTGCCCGGCCTGCGGCGGCTCGCGCTACGCCCCCGCCGCCCGCGAGGTGCCGCGCGCCGGCAAGGCGGGCGGCCACAGCCTGCCCGCCCTCATGGCGATGAGCGTCGACGAAGCCCTCGCCGCCTGCGCCGACCTCAAGACCGTGCACGCCCGCTTGCAGCTCCTGCACGATGTCGGCCTCGGCTACCTCACGCTCGGCGAGGCCACGCCCGGCCTTTCGGGCGGCGAGGCCCAGCGCCTCAAGCTCGCCAGCGAGATGGGCCGTGGCCAGAGCGATTCGCTCTTCGTCTTTGACGAGCCCACCATCGGCCTGCACCCGCTGGACGTGCGCACGCTGATGGGCGTGTTTGAAACGCTGCTTGCCCAGGGCGCCACCGTCGTCATCATCGAGCACGACCTCGACGTCATCCGCAGCGCCGACTATGTCATCGACCTTGGCCCCGGCGGCGGGGCCGAGGGCGGCACCGTCGTCGCCGCCGGCACGCCGGACGAGATCGCCGCCTGCCCGCGGAGCGTGACGGGCCGCTACCTGTAAAAAAACACAGCACAAAAACCGCAGGCCGGCGTCCTCCTGCGGCGCCCCGCGCCTGCGCCCGCGCCGGGATTTGCCGGCATCTTTTTCGATACGCAAAAGGAGTGTTTAAATCTATCGGTCTCGGCTGACATGCTCGCGCCCGCAGGCGCAGGCGGACTGGCGCAGCCAGCGTAGCCGAACCCCTTTTTGCAGCGTGTCGGGTTTCCCGACACGCTGAAGCCGCCGGCCCCGAGCAGGGGCCGGCGGCTTGGCGTAAAGGCTTATTGTTTCTCTTTCGGCGCGGCGGGGTGGAACTGCTCGTTGTAGCTATCCAGCATCTCCGCGCTGCCGTGGCGGGCAAGGCCCTGCCGGGTCAGCTTGCGGACGATATCGTAGATCACGGCGAACAGCGGCACGCCCACGATCATGCCCGGGATGCCCCACAGCCCGCCGAACAGCAGGATGGAGAACAGCACCCAGAAGCTCGAAAGCCCGGTCGAATCGCCCAGGATCTTCGGCCCGATGACGTTGCCGTCCAGCTGCTGCAAAATGACGACGAAGACCAGAAAATACAGGCAGTGCATGGGGTTTTCGAGCAGCAGAAGCAGCGCGCTCGGGATGGCGCCCAGGAACGGCCCGAAGAACGGGATGATGTTGGTCACGCCGACGATCACGCTGACCAGCGCCGCCGACCGGATGCCCATCAGCGCCGTGCCGGCAAAGCACAGCGCCCCGATGATGGCCGAATCCACCAGCTTGCCCATCAAAAAGCCGTTGAACATGCGGTCGGCGTAATGCGCCTCCTCCTCGATGAGGGCGGCCCGGCGGGCGGGGAAGATGCCGTTCAGCACAAGCCGGGCCTGCGCCGCGAACTGCCTGCGGCTGGCCAGGAAATAGATCGAGATCAAAATGCCCAAAAACAGGTTTTTGATGACGCCGAAGAACCCCATCAGCTGCGTGCCCAGCGTGCCGACCACGGCGCCGACATTGGGCAGCACCTCGTTTTTGAGCCAGTTGATGATGTCGCCGGAGGCCTGCGCGGAGACGGTGTCCCAATAGGTCTGGAGCTCCGGCTGGTCGCGCAGGATGTCATGCAGGAACGCGTTGGCGGCGGCCAGCTGGCCGGGGATGGCGTCGGCGATGCGCACAAGGCTGGCCCACACCTGCGGGAACACCAGCATCACGAGCACAAAGACCACCGCCAGCGCCAGCAGCAGCGAGAGCACGATGGCAAGGCTGGAGACGAGCCCCGCCCCCGCGCCGGGCAGGCATCTGCCGAGCAGCTTTTCCAGCCGGCCGCACAGCGGCGCCAGGATATAGGCGATGACGGCGCCGTACACAAAGGGCATCAGGATGGTGAGCACCACGCCGAACCAGACGGAGAGATCCCCCAGGTGCAGCAGCAGCAGATAGCACGCGGCGCCCGCGGCCAGCACGGCGGCGCCGGTCAGCCCCAGCTTGAGATACCGGCGGTTTTCAGGATCGTTCATACCGCACATCCTTTCGGCGCGCATGCGCGCCCGCATTTTAGATCACCAAGCAAGATTATACCAGCATTCGCGCCGCTTGGCAATCACTGCGGCGGCAAAAAAACAGCGCGCGCCATCAAAACCCCCAAATCGCCGCAAAAAATCGCAAAACCTTTCGGCACCTTGTATATTGACGTGTCCGCGCACGGCGTACTATACTTTAAAGCGTTGAATTGCCGCGGGCCATGCGCGCCGCGCGGCAGGAGAACAAAAACCATTCCATGCCATAAAAAGGGAGAGAACACAACATGAAGAAAGCATTTTCCTTGCTGCTGGCCGCCGCGCTGACGCTCAGCCTGGCCGCCTGCGGCGGCTCCGGCAGCGCCGCGAACAGCGAGCCTGCCTCCGCGCCCGCCGCCTCCGAGCCCGCTGAAGGCGGCTCCGGCGCCGATGCGGGGGACACCTACACCATCGGCATCATGCAGCAGGTACAGCACCCCGCGCTGGATCAGGCCACCCAGGGCTTTAAGGATGCCGTGACCGCGGCCCTTGGCGACGCCGTCACCTTTGCCGAGCAGAACGGCAACGACGATGTCGGCACGCTGAACACCATCGCCAACAGCTTTGTCTCCGACGGTGTGGATCTGATCATGGCCAATGCCACCAAGGCCCTGCAGGCTGCGTCGGCCGCCACCAGCGATATCCCCATTCTGGGCACCTCCATCACCGAGTATGGCGTCGCCCTGGGCGTGGATGATTTCGCCAGCGCCGGCCTGAACGTCTCCGGCACCAGCGATCTGGCCCCCTTGGATGAGCAGGCCCAGATGCTGGCGGATCTGTTCCCGGTCGCCGATCACCCCAACGTCGGCCTGCTCTATTGCAGCGGCGAGCCCAACAGCCAGTTCCAGGTCGATAACGTGTCCGCGGCGCTGACCGGCATGGGCTACAGCTGCGAGATGTATTCCTTCACCGACACCAACGACCTGGCCGGCATCTGCCAGGATGCGGCCACCACCAGCGATGTCATCTACATCCCCACGGACAATGCCGCCGCCTCCAACACCGAGCTCATCAACAGCATCTGTCTGCCCGCCGGCGTGCCCATCATCGCCGGTGAGGAGGGCATCTGCTCCGGCTGCGGCGTGGCCACCCTGTCCATCAGCTACTATGACATCGGCTATGCCACCGGCGAGATGGCCGTCAAGATCCTGACCGAGGGCGCCGACGTCACCACCATGCCGGTGCAGTACGCGCCCCAGTTCGTCAAGGAATACAACGCCGCCAACGCCGAGGCGCTGAACGTGACCATCCCCGAGGACTACGTCGCCATCGAGGGCTGAGCCGCGCAAAACCTTTCACATCGCAGAAAAACCGCGGGAAAAGGAAGAAATCCTCTTCCTTTTCCCGCGGTTTGTTGCTATAATTACTATATCTGTTGCTTTTTTAGGAGTGAGGCCCTTTGAATTTGAGCATCGTCAACCTGTTCAACGCCATGCCCGGCTCGGTCGCGCAGGGGTTGATCTGGGCCGTGATGGCCATCGGTGTCTATCTGACCTTCCGCATCCTCGACGTGGCGGATCTGACGGTGGACGGCACGCTGGGTCTTGGCGGCGCCGTGTGCGTGATGTGCATGATCAACGGCATGAACGTCTGGGCGGCCATGGCCCTGGCCTTTGCTGCCGGCCTGCTGGCCGGCCTGGTGACGGGGCTGTTCCACACGTTCATGGGCATCCCGGTCATTCTGGCGGGCATCCTCACCCAGCTTTCGCTGTATTCCGTCAACCTCAAGATCATGGGCAAATCCAACCAGGCCCTGAACGTGGATCGCTACGATCTGCTCGTCTCGCTGCGGTATCTGCGCGCCATGCCCCCGTGGGAAAACACCATCGTGATCTGCGCCGTGATCGTGGCGGTGTTCATCGCGGCGCTGTACTGGTTCTTCGGCACCGAGCTGGGCTGCTCGGTGCGCGCCACCGGCTCCAACGGGAACATGGCCCGCGCGCAGGGCATCAACACCGCGTTCACCACCGTGCTGGGGCTCATGCTCTCGAACGGGCTGGTGGCGTTCTCGGGCGCGATGCTTGCCCAGTACCAGGGCTTTGCCGATATCAGCATGGGCCGCGGCGCCATCGTCATCGGCCTGGCCGCCGTCATCATCGGCGAGGCACTGCTCAGCCGCTTCGGCACCAATTTTGCTTTCAAGCTGTTCAGCGTGGCGGCGGGCAGCGTGGCCTATTATCTGGTGCTTCAGTTCTGCATCTGGCTGCACATCGACACCGACCTGCTCAAGATGCTCTCCGCCCTCGTCGTGGCGGTGTTCCTGGCGGTGCCCTACTGGAAAGGCAGATACTTCACAAAGCCCACCGTGGCGAAAGGGGGCCGGCGCGATGCTTGAGCTCAAGAACGTGTACAAGACCTTCAACGCCGGCACCATCAACGAAAAGCTCGCCCTCGCCGGCATCGACCTCGCGCTGGAGGACGGCGATTTCTGCACCGTCATCGGCGGCAACGGGGCCGGCAAATCCACCATGCTCAACGCCGTGGCCGGCGCCTGGCCGGTGGATATGGGCCGCATCCTCATCGACGGGCAGGACATCACCCGCCTGCCGGAGCACAGGCGCGCCGCCTACATCGGCCGCGTCTTTCAGGATCCGATGATGGGCACCGCCGCCACGATGGGCATCGACGAGAACCTCGCCCTCGCCGCGCGGCGCGGCGCGCGCCGCGGTCTTCGCACCGGCACCACCCGCAAGGAGCGCGAGGAATACCGCGCGCTGCTCGCGGATCTCGGCCTTGGACTTGAGGCTCGCATGACCAGCAAGGTGGGGCTGCTCTCGGGCGGGCAGCGGCAGGCCGTCACGCTGCTGATGGCCACGCTCAAAAAGCCCAGGCTGCTCCTGCTCGACGAGCACACCGCCGCGCTCGACCCCAAGACCGCCGCCAAGGTGCTGGAGCTTTCCGACCGCATCGTGCGCGAGAACGGGCTCACCACGCTGATGATCACCCACAACATGCGCGATGCCATCAAATACGGCAACCGCCTGATCATGATGCACGAGGGGCGCATCATCTACGACGTGCGCGGGGCGGAAAAGCAGGCCCTGCACGTCTCCGACCTGCTGGCCCGCTTTGAGCAGAGCGGCGCCGAAGCCAACGACCGCATGCTTTTCTCTTGAATGCAACGAGGCCCGGCGCTTTAGACTGTCAAAAGAGGGCATTTTAGACTTTATCGCCTTCGGCGGGCGTGGACCGACGAGGGCGATACCTCCAGAGCAAAAAATGCCGTTTGAGTCGCCCTCAGGGCATAAGAACGGGCGTTTTTTGCGACGGGGTGTGTCCTGTGAGAGGGGTGCAGGCGGACTGGCGCAGCCAGCAAAGCCGAACCCCTCTTTTGCCGCGTGTCGAGTTCCTCGACACGCGGCAGCGCCGGCGCCGCCCTTGTCATTTTCCTGTAATCCCTGCAAATTTTGGGAAAACGGTTCTCAAACGCCGAAAACTGTGTTATAATCCAAGCTGTGAATACGCTGGGGCGGTGTGCCGTGCCGCCCTGCCCGGTACCAAGGAGACCGCTATGAGCCGTACTTCCTCCTCCAAAAACAACGCGAGCCTGAGCTCCACCCAGCGCCGCGCCTGCGTCGTCATGGCGTGCTGTGTGGCGGCCATCGTGCTTTCCATCGTGCTGTCGTGGGTGGTGCTGCCGTCGCTTTTGGACGGCAGCGATACCGAATATGACCCCAACGCCTACCCGCTGGACACCTCGCTCTCCGCCATCCTGCCAAAAGCGGACGAATCGACCGATTACATGTCCGGCACCGTCTTCGTCGGCGACGGGTACGCCGCCAGCCTGCAGAGCCTGGGCCTCATCACGCTCGATCAGTTCGCCGGGGCCAACGGCCTCTCGCTGACGAATCTTCCGCGCGATGCCTGCGTCTGCTTCGCCGACGACCCGAACACCTACACCGTGCCGCAGGCGCTTGCCAAAATGAAACCCCGCCGCGTGGTGCTCATGCTGGGCGGCAGCGATCTGGGCAACTACAACAGCGGTGACGCTTTCGCCGGCGCCTACCGGCAGGTGATCGCTGCCATCCGCCAGGCCTACGGGTACTGCGATATCATCGTCGCCGCCGTGGCGCCCGTGCGCAGCGATACCGTCAACAGCGGCATCGCCCAGACCACCGTCGACGCGTTCAACCAGGCGCTGGCCGTGATGTGCCAGTCCGACGGGCTGCGCTTTTTGAACACCACCGAGATCCTCAAGGGCGCCGGCGGCTTCGCGCAGGACAGCTACTTTGACGCCGCCGCAGGCACCTATTCCGACGTGGGCGGCAACGCGCTGCTGATGTATTTCCGCCAGCATCCGCTCATCGCCGAGGATCGCCGCCCCGATACGAACGATATCCCGCGCCGCGCTGCGCAGCCGTCCGCGTCCGGCGGCCAGGACCCCACGCCCACGCCGACGGGCTTTGCCGTCAACTACACCGTCGAGGATCCCGCCCGCGGCTCGCTGACCACCACCACGCTCGAGGGCCTCGCCCCCGGCGCCGCCGCCAGCGGCGTGTCCCGGCTGGAATACACGCTGCCGGAGCGCACGCCCGTCACCGTCACCGCCGAGCCGGCTGCCGGCTGGGTGTTCCTGCGCTGGAGCGACGGCATCACCACCGCCTCCCGCACCGATATCGTGATGGGGGAGATGTCGGTCGTGGCGGTGTTCGCCCAGCCGGAGCTCAAGATGTACTGGAACGGCTCCGGCTGCGACAACGGCCAGGTCATCTCCGGGCTGCTGAACGTCGGCGACAGCGTACAGCTGACCGCGCGCGTGCTCGTCAACGGCGTTGAGGATGCCTCGCTGCAAAGCAAGATCGAATGGGTCGTCAATGAGCAGACGGTCGCCCACGGCGGCGCCTATACCTTTACGCCCGACCATGCCGACAACTTTGATATCCTCGTCGGCCTTGTGCTGGATGCCGCCACCGACGAGGCCGCGGCCACCAGCTACATCACGGTCGAGGTGCCGCAGCCGCCCACGACCATCGCCATCAACGAATACAGCGCCAATACGGCGACCTCCGGCCAGGCCGTCACCCTCAGGGCCACGGTGCAGAACGGCGTCGGCATGACCAGCTGGAGCTGTGACGGCCTGTCCTGGACGGCGCAGGGCGATACCGCCACGTTCACCGCACCCACCGTCGCCGCCACCACGCAGTACACGGTGCGCGCGCGCAACAACGGCGCCGAGGCGACGTTCGTGCTCACCGTCGAGCCTGTGCAGGCGCCGCCCACCGAGGCCCCCACGGCTGACCCCGGCGCGCAGCAGCCGGCCGGCTGAATCCCACAAAACTGACCCGACAGGAGAGACATATGGCCAAATATACCTGCCTGCTGCTGGATGTCGACAACACCCTGCTGGACTTTGACGCCGCCGAGCGCCAGGCCCTGACCGATACCCTCATCCACTACGGCCTGCCGCACGATGCAGACGCCCTCTCGACCTACCATGAGGTCAACCGCAGGCTTTGGGCGCAGCTGGCCCGGGGGGAGCTCAACAAAAACAAGCTCTTTGCCATCCGCTTCCTGCGCTTCATCGAGGCGATGGGCCTGCCCGACCCCGGCAACAGCCGCGAAATGAACGACTATTACGAGAACGAGCTGGCGCGCCATGCCGACCTTATCCCCGGCGCTTTGCAGGCGCTCGAGGAGCTGGCCGAGGTCGCCACGCTGGCCACCGTCTCGAACGGCGCCACCAGGGTGCAGCAGTCCCGCATCGCGGCGTCGGGCATCGGGAACTATATGGACGGCGTCTATATCTCCGAGAAGATGGGCGCCGCCAAGCCGCAGGCGCGTCTGTATGACATGGTGCTCAAGGACCTCGGCGTCACCGACAAGAGCCGCGTGCTGATGGTCGGCGACGATCTGCTCGCCGACATCAAGGGCGGGCAGAACGCCGGCATCGACACCTGCTGGGTCAACTTTGCCGGCGAGGAGAACACGACCGGCCTGCGCCCCACCTACACCGTGCACAGCTATGAGGAGCTGTACCGCGTCGTCATGGAGCCGGAGGAGCTCGAGATGGTCGGCATACGCGACCCGCGCCACCGCAACGATCTGTAAAGAACGCCGCCCCTGCTGCTGGGCCGTCCATCGGCAGGGGCCTTTTTATGGGGTACGCCATGCTGCTGGAACTCAAGGACATCGAAAAGGGCTTCGGCGCCGCCGAGGTGCTGAGGGGCATCTCGGCGGGCATCGAGCGCGGCGACCGCGTCGGCCTCATCGGCGCCAACGGCACCGGCAAGACCACGCTGCTGCGCATCCTCTGCGGGCAGAGCGCGCCGGACGGCGGCTCGGTGAGCCTGAGTGCCGGGGCGGTCGTCGGGTATCTCGAGCAGACCGGCGGCCTTGTGCCGACCGAGACGGTGTACGAGGCCATGCGCCACGCCTTTGACCCGGCGCTGGCCGCCATGGCGCGGCTGGAGACGCTGCAGCGGCAGCTCGCCGCCGCCCCCGGCGACGCGGCCCTCGCCGCGCAGATCGCCGCCTGCACCGCCGTCATCGACGCCGCCGACGCCTACAACATGGACCATCTCATCAAGCGGGTGCTTTCCGGCATGGCTTTCCCGCCCGAGACCTGGCAAAAGCAGGCCGGCGTGCTCTCGGGCGGGGAACAGACCCGCCTGCGCCTGGCGCGCCTGCTGCTCGAGCGGCCCGACCTGCTCGTGCTGGACGAGCCCACCAACCACCTTGACCTCGCCACGATGCAGTGGCTCGAGGGCTATCTGCAAGGCTACCGCGGCGCCGTGCTCGTCGTCAGCCACGACCGCTATTTCCTCGACGCCGTCTGCACCCGCATCTGGGAGCTGCGCGGCAAAACGCTCACGGTCTACCGCGGCAACTACTCGGCCTATCTGCCGCTGCGGCAGGCCGCCGACGAGCGCCGCCAAAAGCAGCACGATGCCGACGTGGCCAAGGCCGCCAAATTGCAGGATTACGTCGACCGCAACCTCGTGCGCGCCAGCACCACCAAAATGGCGCAGAGCCGCCGCAGACAGCTGGAAAAGCTCGAGATCACCGCCGCCCCCGAGCCGGAGCCGCATGCGCTCGATTTCCGCTTTGAGTACGACATCGAGCCCTATGAGGAGCTCGTCATCCTCCGGGATCTGGCCGTGCGCGTCGGCGCCCGCACGCTGTTCGAGGGCCTTACCCACACGGTGCGCCGCGGCGAAAGGCTCGTCATCGCCGGGCCCAACGGCGCCGGCAAATCGACGCTTTTGCAGGTGCTCGACGGCACCCGCCGCCCGAGCGCCGGCACGGTGCGGCTGGGCAGCGGCGCGCGCTGCGGCGTGTTCACCCAGCAACAGGCGCCGCGCACGGGGCGGGTGATCGACGCCGTCTGGAACAGATACCCCCGCATGACCGAGCTCGAGGTGCGCAGCCATCTGGCGCGCTTCGGCTTCCGCGGCGAGGAGGTCTTTAAGAGCTGCACCGCGCTCTCGGGCGGGGAGCTCGCCCGCCTGCGCTTTGCGGAGCTCGCGCTCGAGCGCCCCAACCTGATGCTTTTGGACGAGCCCACCAACCATCTCGATATCTACATGCGCGAGAGCCTGACCGCCGCGCTCTCCGCCTACACCGGCACGCTGCTGCTCGTCACGCATGACCGCTACCTCATGCAGGCGCTCGGCTGCCCCATCCTCTCCATCGAGGACGGCAAAACGATCCTCTACCGGAGCCTGGAAGCCTTACTGGCCCGCGATGCCGCGCCCGCGCCGCAAAAGGCGGCCCAGCCGGCTGCCGGCGCCGAGCGCGCCGCCTACGGCAGGGAGCAGCGCCGCCACCGCGCCGAGGTGCGCGCGCGCATCAAGGCGGTGGAGGAGGAGATCGAATCCCTCGGCGCGCACATCGTCGAGCTGGAGAACGAGCTCAACGACCCCGCGCTTCTGCGCGATTACCTCGCCGTGCGCGACAAAAGCGACGAGCTCGACGACGCCCGCTTCCACCAGCAGGAGCTTTTTGACGAATGGGAGGCCCTGCTCGCCGAGCAGGAGACCTTCGGCGAATAAACGCTGCGCCTCGGGGCCCCGCGCGGGCCCCGATTTTTTTGGCGCGGCGGCCTGTACAAACCGGGCTTTGTACGCTATAATAAAACTGTATCACTGTATCAAAGCGCGCCGCGCAGGAAGGAACGCTGCCGTGGAACCGTTCAACGTATCGCTGCAAAAGCTCGTCGAGACCACCGGCCTCAACGTCCTCTACACGCCCGACCCGCTCGCCGGGCACAAGGTCTATTCCGCCGAGGTCAACCGCCCCGGGCTCGTGCTGGCCGGGTTCTACCAGTATTTTGACAACGACCGCTTGCAGATCATCGGCCTGACCGAATACTCCTACCTGATGGATCTCGACGGCCAAAAGCGGCTGACCCATCTGGAAAAGCTGTTCTCGTTCCAGCCGCCGGCGGTCATCCTCGCGCACGGCATCCCCGTCCTGCCGGAATTTGAGGCCCTGGCCCGCCGCTACGCCGTGCCGCTGCTCGCCTCCTGGGAGGAGACCTCCGGCATGATGAGCCGCGTCATCAACATCCTCAACATCGAGCTGGCGCCCCGCATCACCCGCCACGGCGTGCTCGTCGAGGTCTACGGCGAGGGCATTTTGCTGCTGGGCGATTCCGGCGTCGGCAAGAGCGAGACCGCCATCGAGCTCGTCAAGCGCGGGCACCGCCTCGTCGCCGACGATGCCGTCGAGCTGCGCAAAACCAGCCCCCGCACCGTCCTCGGCGCCGCGCCCGCCAACATCCGCCACTTCGTCGAGCTGCGCGGCCTTGGCATCATCAACGTGGCGCGCCTGTTCGGCGCCGGCGCCGTCAAGAACAGCATCGAGGTCGAGATGGTCGTCCAGCTCGAGCCGTGGGATCGCACCAA
Organism: uncultured Gemmiger sp.; assembly: GCA_947628865.1. Taxonomy (GTDB): domain Bacteria; phylum Bacillota; class Clostridia; order Oscillospirales; family Ruminococcaceae; genus Gemmiger. The sequence goes on along the minus strand of CANRBN010000006.1, from coordinate 9,205 downwards.
AAGCTATGACCGCACCGGCCTTGAAAACGAGATGTACGATATCCTCGGCGTCAAGTTCCCCAGCCTGACCATCCCGGTCATGCCGGGGCGCAACCTGGCCATCGTGCTGGAGACCGCCGCCATCAACAACCGCCAGAAGGAAATGGGCTACAACGCCGCCAAGGAGCTGCTGGACAGCCTGGGGCTGGAAGACGATATCACCACCCGCTGAAGAATACGAAAGGGGAGTTACCTGTGCACTACACCATTGGCATCGACCTTGGCGGCACCACCATGACCGCCGGCCTTGTCGACGAAAAGCTCAACATTGTCGGCAAGCTGACCCGCCCGACCAGCCTGCCGCGCCCGGCGGCCGATCTGGAGGAGGCGCTGGCCGACCTCTGCCGCGCCGTCACCGAGAGCTGCGGCGTGCCCTACACCGCCATCGACTATGTGGGCATCGGCACGCCCGGCAGCGTCGATTTCAACACCGGCATCATCGGCAACAACCCCAATTTCGGCTATTCCAACTGGGCGCTCGGCCCCGATATGCAGGATCTGCTGGGCTGCAAGGTCTATGTGGAGAACGATGCCAACGCCGCCGCGTTCGGCGAGTACATCGCCGGCGCCGCCAAGGGCTGCCGCAACGCCGTCATCATCACGCTGGGCACCGGCATCGGCAGCGGCATCATCCTGGGCGGCAAGCTGCTGCGCGGCTTCAACTACGCCGCCGGCGAGATGGGGCATACCGTCATCGTCAAGGACGGGCGGCACTGCAACTGCGGCCGCCGCGGCTGCTGGGAGCGCTACGCCAGCGCCCGCGCCCTGACCGAGGACGCGCAGGCCGCCATGCAGGAGGATCGCGGCAGCCTGATGTGGAAAGTCGCCGATCACATCGAGGCCGTCAACGCCAAGACCCCCTTTGACGCCGCCGCCATGGGCGATGCCACCGCCAAGCGCGTGCTGGACAACTGGATCGACTATGTCGGCTGCGGGCTGGCGAACGTCGTCAACACCTTTGAGCCGGAGATCATCTGCATCGGCGGCGGCGTTTCCGCCCAGGGCGAGGTACTGCTCGGCCCCATCCGGGACTATGTCCTCGCCGAGACGCATAACTTTACCAGCGAGAAAGCGCCCCTCATCCGCGCCTGCACGCTCAGGAACGACGCCGGTGTGCTGGGCGCCGCCGCGCTGGCCGAATCCATCTGAACATCCGGGGGTCAACGATGCCTGACCGCGCCTGCGAAAGGGAAGTACAAGAGATCCCGCTGCTGTGCGAGCATCTGCGGCGGGCGGGCGTGCCCTATACCTGCGGCGAGCCGCTCAGGGAGCACACGACCTTCCGCATCGGCGGGCCGGCGGCGGTGTTCTGCCGCCCGCGCACGGTGCAGGAGCTGGCCGCGGCGCTCGCCGCCTGCCGCGCCTGCGGCGTGCGGATGTATCTTTTGGGCAACGGCTCCAACGTGCTGTTCGCCGACGGCGGCTTTGCCGGCGCCGTCGTCAGCACCGCGGCGCTCACCGCGGAGCCGGCCTTTGCGCCGCAGCCCGACGGCGGCGCCCTCGTCACCGCGCCCGCCGGCCTGCCGCTGTCGGCATTGTGCGCGGCGGCGCAGCGCCGCGGCCTGACCGGGCTGGAGTTCGCCTACGGCATCCCCGGCACGCTGGGCGGCGCCGTCTATATGAACGCCGGCGCCTACGGCGGCGAGATCGGGGATGTGCTGGAAAGCGTCGAGCTCCTGGACGAGACCGGCGCGGCCCGGCGCCTGCCCGCCGCCGCGCTGGCGCTCGGCTACCGCACAAGCCTGTTCGCGCAAAGGCCGTGGTGCATCACGGCGGCAGCTTTCCACCTGCAGCCGGGCGACCCGGCGGCCATTCTGGCCCGCATGCGGGAGCTTTTGCAGCGCCGAAAGGACAGACAGCCGCTCGAGCTGCCCTCCGCCGGCAGCACATTCAAGCGCCCGCCGGGCGCCTACGCCGGCAAGCTCATCGAGGAATGCGGCCTGCGCGGCCTGCGCGTGGGCGGCGCCGCCGTCAGTGAAAAGCACTGCGGCTTCGTCGTCAACGTGGGCGGCGCCACCTGCGCGGATGTCCTGGCCCTGACCGACCGCATCGCGCGCACGGTGTACGAAAGGACCGGCCACACGCTGGAACGCGAGATACGCGTGGTAGAATAAACAACGCAACGTACAAAAGGGCGGTGGAACCATGAACCTGCTGGTCGTTACCGGGATCTCGGGCGCGGGCAAATCGCTGGCCGTCAACGCGCTGGAGGACATCGGCTATTTCTGCATCGACAACCTGCCCGCGCCGCTGCTGCCGCGCCTGATCGACTTTGCCCGCATGGGCGAGAACCAGCTGGGCCGCGTGGCGGTGGTGCTGGACGGGCGCGGCCTGCGCGACGTCACGCAGGTCAGGCAGGCCCTGGCCGACCTGGATGAAAAGCAGATCGGCTACGACATCCTGTTCCTGGATGCCGAGGACAAGGCCATCCGCCAGCGCTACAAGGCCACCCGCCGCAAGCACCCGCTCTCGACCAGCGAGGGGCTGCCCATCGACGCCGCCATCACGCGGGAGCGCGCCATCCTGCAGCCCCTGCGGGAGCGCGCCAAATACGTCATCGATACCTCGCTGCTCTCCACCGCTCAAAACCGGGAGCGCATCTGCGCGCTGTTTTTGGACAAGGGCCAGCGCGCCATGTCGCTGACCATCCTTTCCTTTGGCTTCAAGTACGGCCTGCCGCAGGAGGCCGATATCGTGCTCGACGTGCGCTGCCTGCCCAACCCGTTCTATGAGCCGGAGCTCAAGGAAAAGACCGGCCTCGACCAGCCTGTGGTGGACTATGTGATGGCGGCGCCGGAATCCCACGAGCTTTTGCGCCGCATCGAATCCATGCTCGAATACGCGCTGCCGCTGTATGAAAAAGAGGGCAAGAGCCAGCTCGTGGTCGCGGTGGGCTGCACCGGCGGGCAGCACCGCTCCATCACGGTGGCGCGCCTGCTGGGGGAATACTGCTCCAAGCTCGGCTACGCGCCCACCGTCCAGCACCGGGATGCCGGCCGCGGGCGCTGACGGCGCCGCGCGCTTACGGGGAAAGGGGAGCGGGGCGTTGAGCTTTTCACAGGAAGTCAAAAACGAGATCGTGCGCCGCCGCCCGCCGCGCCCCTGCTGCGCGGCGGCTGCCGCCTATGCGGTGGCCTGCTTCGGCAAATATTTCGACGCGCGCGGCGTCGTGCTCCAGACCGAGAGCGAGCCCACGGCGGAGTTCGCCCGCCGTGTTTACAGCCGCTGCGGCATCGCCGGCACCATCCTGCGCAAGGAGCGCCCCGCCGGCCCGGTGTTCGAGTTCACGGTCAAGGAGCCGGCGCAGGTGCAAAAGATGCTCGGCCTGTTCGGCCACACCGGCAGCGAGCCGGCGGTGCGCATCGACCCCGCCATGCTCAAGTGCCAGGGCTGCGTGCAGGCCTTTGTGGGCACGGCGTTTTTGTGCTGCGGCACCGCCAACGACCCCGACAAGGGCTACAGCATCGAGTTCGCCACCGCGCGCGGCCCGCTCTCGCGCCAGCTCGAGGGCCTTTTGGCCGAGCAGGAGCTGCACCCCCACCGCACGCGGCGCCGCGGGGTGAACATCGTCTACGTCAAGGCCGGCGACCAGATCGAGGATCTGCTCACGTTCATGGGCGCCGGCGGCGCCGCCATGCAGGTCATGGATCGGCGCGCCTACCGCGGCGTGCGCAACCGCACCAACCGCCTTTCCAACTGCGAGACCGCCAATATGGGCAAGAGCGTGCAGGCCGCCGTACAGGTGCAGCGCGCCATCCGGGCCCTGCAGGCTGCCGGCGCGCTCGAGGCGCTGCCCCCGCCGCTGCAAACGGCGGCCCGCCTGCGCTTGCAGTACCCGGGCCTCACGCTCGCCGAGCTGGCGCAGAGATTCGACCCGCCCATCAGCAAGGCGGGGCTCTCCCACCGCTTCAAACGCATCCAGGAGGCAGCTGCCCGCCTGCCGCAGCCGGAACACAACGCCGAGGAACGAACCGATGCCTGACACCAACCGCCCTTTTACCCACCTGCATGTCCATACCGAGTACAGCCTGCTGGACGGCGCCTGCCGCATCGACCGCATGTTCGAGCGCCTCAGGGAGCTGGGCCAGACCGCCTGCGCCATCACCGACCACGGCGTGATGTACGGCTGCGTGCAGTTCTTTGACGCCGCCCGGGCCGCCGGCATCAAACCCATCATCGGGTGCGAGGTGTATGTGGCCACCCGCACGCGGTTCGACAAGGTCAACCGCATCGACGGCAACCACCACCTGATCCTGCTGTGCAAAAACGAGACCGGCTACAAAAACCTCATCAAGCTCGTCTCGGCGGGCTTTACCGAGGGCTTTTACTCCAAGCCCCGCGTCGACAAGGATCTGCTCGAGCAGCACCACGAGGGGCTCATCTGCCTGTCGGCCTGCCTGGCCGGCGAGGTCGCGCAGGGCCTGCTCGCGGGCGAGTACGAGCGCGCCAAACAGACGGCGCTGTACTACCGCGACCTCTTTGGCGAGGGCAACTATTACATCGAATTGCAGGACCACGGCCTTGAGGAGGACCGCGTCGTGCTGCCGCAGCTCATCCGCCTCGCGCGCGAGACCGGCATCCCCATGGCCGCCACCAACGACGCCCACTACATCGCCAAAGAGGATGCCCGCATGCAGAGCATCCTGCTGTGCATCCAGACCGGCAAGACCATCGACGACGCCGACCGCATGGAGTTCAAGACCGACGAGTTCTATTTGAAGAGCGGCGAGGAGATGTACGAGCTGTTCTCGATGGTGCCCGAGGCCTGCGAGAACACCAACCGGATCGCCGAGCAGTGCGATTTCGCGTTTGAATACGGCAACACCAAGCTGCCGTATTTCAAGGCCCCCGACGGGCGCGACAACGAGGAGTTTTTCGAGACCCTGTGCAGGGACGGCCTTGAGCGCCGCTATCCGGGCCGCGTCACGCAGGAGATGCGCGACCGCCTTGCCTACGAGATCGGCGTCGTGCGCAAGATGGGGTACACAAACTACTACCTCATCGTCTACGATTTCATCAACTACGCCAAAAGCCGCGGCATCCCGGTGGGGCCGGGGCGCGGCTCCGGCGCCGGGAGCCTCGCCGCCTACTGCATCGGCATCACCGACATCGACCCCATCCGCTACAACCTCATCTTCGAGCGCTTTTTGAACCCCGAGCGCGTCTCCATGCCGGACTTTGACGTCGATTTCTGCTACGAGCGCCGGCAGGAGGTCATCGACTACGTCAACGGGAAATATGGCCGCGACCATGTGGCCCAGATCGTCACGTTCGGCACGATGGCGGCGCGCGCCGCCGTGCGCGACGTTGGCCGCGTGATGGGCCTGCCGTATCAGGATGTCGACCGCGTCGCCAAGCTCATCCCCACCGAGCTCAAGATGACGCTGCGGCGCGCTTTGGAGATCTCGCCCGATCTCAAGGCCATGTATGAGGGCGACGATACCGTGCACCAGCTCATCGACACCTCGCTCGCCATCGAGGGCATGCCGCGCCACGCGTCCACCCACGCGGCGGGCGTGGTCATCACGCCGCAGGCCGTGACCGAATACCTGCCGCTGGCCACCAACGACGGCCTGCCCGTGACCCAGTTCAACATGGTCGAGATCGAGCGCCTCGGCCTGCTCAAGATGGATTTTCTCGGCCTGCGCACGCTCACCGTCATCCACGACGCCGAGGAGGCCGTGCGCAAGGCCCACCCGGATTTCCGCGTGGCGGACATCGACTATGACGACCCCGATACCTACCAAATGCTCGCCTCCGGCGCCACCGAGGGCGTGTTCCAGCTGGAATCCGGCGGCATGACACAGCTGCTCGTCGGCATGGATCCCAAAAATCTCGAGGATCTCATCGCCGTCATCGCGCTGTACCGCCCCGGCCCGATGGATTCCATCCCCGCCTACCTGCGCAACCGCAAGGATCCCGGCCAGAAGCATTACGACACCCCGCAGCTCGCGCATATCCTCGATGTGACCAACGGCGTGGCCATCTATCAGGAGCAGGTCATGCAGATCTGCCGCGACCTTGCCGGCTTCAGCTACGGCCAGGCCGACAACGTCCGCCGCGCCATGAGCAAAAAAAAGCACAAGGTCATGGAGGAGGAGCGCGAGCACTTCGTCCACGGCTGCTCGGAGCCCGGCAAGGAGTGCGCCGGCTGCGTGCGCAACGGCGTGCCCGAGGATGTCGCCAACCGCCTGTATGACAGCCTCATCCACTTCGCCTCCTACGCGTTCAACAAATCCCATGCCGCCTGCTACGCCTATGTGGCGTTCCAGACCGCGTATCTCAAATGCCACTACCCCTGCGAGTTCATGGCCGCGCTGCTCACAAGCGTGCTGGATTCCACCTCCAAGGTCATCGAATACTCCGCCGAGTGCCAGCGCCTCGGCATCAAGGTGCTCCCGCCGGACATCAACGTCTCGCGCGGGGGCTTCACCGCCGACGGCGGCAGCATCCGCTTCGGCCTGACCGCCGTCAAGAACGTGGGCCGCGGCCTCATCGACGCCGTTTTGGCCGAGCGGCAGGGTCGGCCCTTCCGCGGCCTGTACGATTTCTGCAAGCGCATGTACGGCCAGGAGCTCAACCGCCGCGCCGTCGAGAACCTCATCCGCGCCGGCGCCTTTGACGCGCTGGGCTCCACCCGCCGCGCCATGCTCGAAAGCCTGGAATCGGTCATGAAGAGCGTCGAGACCGACGCCCGCCAGAACCTTGAGGGCCAGCTCGACCTGTTCGCCGCCATGGGCGGCGCCGGGGCCGACGCCGCCGACAGCGATTTCCAGATCCCCGCCCTGCCGGAGTTCCCGCCCGCCGAGCTGCTCAAGATGGAAAAGGAGGTCTCGGGGCTGTACCTGTCCGGCCATCCGCTGGATGCCTACCGCGCGCAGATCGAGCAGGTATCGAACACCAGCATCGCCCGCATGTACGATGCCGAGACGGCCCGCACGCTGGACGGGCGCAGCGTCACGCTCGTGTGCACCGTCGTCAAGACCCGCACCGTGACCACCAAGTCCAACACCCTGATGGCGCGCGCCGTCATCGAGGATCTCACCGGCACGGTCGAGATGGTCGTGTTCCCGCGCGTCTTTCTGGCCGTGCGCGGCATTTTGCAGGAGAACGCCGTCGTCATCGTGCGTGGGCGCGTCTCGGTGCGCGAGGGCGAGGGCAGCAACGTCACCGCCGAGCTGCTGGCCGAGGACGTGCAGCCCATCGAGAGCTATACGCCGGGCGCCGCCCGCGTTTCGGCCCGCCGGCAGGAGAAGGCGCCCGGCGCCGCGACCGCCGGCCTGTTCCTGACCGTGCCGGGGCGCGACAGCCCCGAGATGCGCAAGATCGAAAACCTCATGTACAACATTTTTGACGGCGGCAGCACCCGCGTGTATTTCCGCTTCCGCGATACCGGGCAGCGGGTGCTGGCCCAGAGGATGGCCGTGCGGGACGATGTACTGCTGCGCCGCGAGCTGGAGCGCCTGCTCGGCGCGGAAAACGTCAAGGCGCAGAGTGCAAAATAAATCTATATCATTTGCAACAAAATTCCATTATCGGCGGCGCGCCATATGCTATAATTTGAGAGAACCGTTTTCGGTTTCTGCGAACCGCATCCGCTCCGCGAAACGAGGGATCCTTATGGCGAACGAGCAAATCGACATCAAAAGCATCGGCGTGCTGACCAGCGGCGGCGATGCCCCCGGCATGAACGCCGCCGTGCGCGCCATCGTGCGCACCGGCCTTGCCAAGGGCTACCGCATGGTGGGCATCCAGCACGGCTACAGCGGCCTCATCAACGGCGAATGCTATGAGATGGACTGGCGCAGCGTCTCCAACATCATCAACCGCGGCGGCACGGTGCTCTACACCGCGCGCTGCCTGGAGTTCAAGACCCAGGCCGGCCAGGCAAAGGGCCTTGCCATGTGCAGGGAAAAGGGGATAGACGCCCTCATCGTCATCGGCGGCGACGGCTCCTTCATGGGCGCGCGGGCGCTGGCGAACCATGGCATCCCCTGCGTAGGCATCCCCGGCACCATCGACAACGACATCGCGTGCAGCGAATACACCATCGGCTATGACACGGCGATGAACACCGCCATCGAAGCCATCGACAAGCTGCGCGATACCACCCAGAGCCACGACCGCTGCAGCGTCGTCGAGGTCATGGGCCACCACGCCGGCTACATCGCCCTCAACGTCGGCATCGCCACCGGCGCGCTGGCCGTCATCCTGCCCGAGCGCCCGTTTGACTTTGAGCGCGATATCCTCGCCCGCATGCGCAAGGCGCAGCGCGTGGGCAAGCGGCACTACATCATCATCCTGTCCGAGGGCATCGTCCCCGCGCAGGAGCTGGCCAACCAGATCCAGGCCGCCACCGGCATCGACTCCCGCGCAACGGTGCTCGGGCACATCCAGCGCGGCGGCGCGCCCACGTTGCGGGATCGCGTCAATGCCTCGCTGATGGGCTACCGCGCCGTCGAGCTCCTCGACGAGGGCGTGTACGACCGCGTCGTCGGCATCAAGAACGGCGCCATCGTCGACTACGACGTCAACGAGGCGCTCGCCATGCACAAGACCATCGACCTGCACGACCTCGAGGCGTTCAACACCATCTCGCTGTAAAGGCTGCTTTCCGCGGGCCGCCGGCTCCATGCCGGCGGCCCGCTCAGCGTGTCGAGGAACTCGACACGCTGCAAAAGAGGGGCTCGGCTAAGCTGGCTGCGCCAGTCCGCCTGCGCCCCTCTCTTGGACACACCCCGTCGCAAAAAATGTCGTTCTCATGCCTAAAGGCGACTCGAACGGCATTTTTTGCTCTAGAGGTATCGCCCTCGTCTGCACATGTCAGCCGAGGTCGATGGATTCAGAAAACACCTTTTTCGACAGTCTGAAGGGCCGCCTGTCGGCGGCCCGCTTTTGTGTGCAAAAATTTTCCCGAAACCCTTGCAAAGGGGGCGCGGGTATGGTATCATACTACGGCAATACACACGCATTGCGTTGCTTTTTTGTGCCCAAAAACGGGAGGTTCGCGGGTTAGAAAGCATGATGCGCGATGCGGCGGGTAAAACTAAATCAGGAGGCAAAACACTATGGCGATCGTATCCATGAAACAGCTGCTCGAGGCTGGCGTCCACTTCGGCCACCAGACCCGCCGCTGGAACCCCAAAATGGCGAAGTATATCTTCAC
>CANRBN010000005.1 GCA_947628865.1 uncultured Gemmiger sp. | reverse complement strand
ACCCGCCGCGGATGCGGCGGGCGGGTGTGGCCAGCATTATTTGGCGTGGGCCGCGGGATGTTCCGGCTGTTCGGGCTGTTCCGGGTGTTCGGGCGGGGCGGTGTGCTCCTCGCTGAACGAGGGGCTGAACGCGAATTTGCGCACAAGGAAGATCACGGCGATGGAGGCCACGCTGAACAGGTTGTCGAGCGCGGCGCCGTGGCCGACGAGCATGTGCCGCACGGTGGCGAACAGCAGCACCTCGAGCGCGCTGCCGGGGCTGTGCTTGGTGAGCATCTCGATGAATTCCACGCCGATGACGAGGTTGAGCACGGTGCCCAAAAAATCGTGGAAGCCCTCGGCGCCGGTGGTGAGCAGCTTCGGCAGCTCCATCAGCGTGGGCAGGCAGCTGATGGCCAGCGCCACCAGCACGATGGCCGCCAGCACGGTCTCGAGCAGGCTGGCGGCAAGGACGACGCCGTCGCCCAGCTTGCGGCGCAGCTCGTTTTTCATGGGGGCACTCCCTTTCCTTTTTTGTTCGGTGTACTGCCATTATACCAAATCCCGCCCCGCCCGGCTGCACAATCTTTTGGCGCGGTTTTTGGGCAGTTTGCCGCCGCGGTTGATAAAAAGTTGATTTTTGTGCCCTACCCTATTACTATGGATGCCGAAAGGGGCGTTTTGGATGGCGTACCAACTCCTGCTGGCCGACGACGAGCCGGACGTGCTGGCGCTCTTGCGCGATACCTTTACCTTGCAGGGCTACCGCGTGAGCTGCGCCGCCGACGGCGAGGCGGCGCTCGCGCTGGCCGGGCGGCAGCCCGACCTCATTTTGCTGGACGTCGGCCTGCCGGGGCTGGACGGCATGGAGGTGTGCCGGCGCATCCGGCAGTTCGTCGACTGCCCGATCCTGTTTTTGACCGCCCGCGTCGAGGACGCCGACAAGATCCGCGGCTTTGCCGCCGGCGGCGACGATTACATCACCAAGCCCTTTTCGCTCGACGAGCTCACGGCCCGCGTGGCGGCGCATCTGCGCCGGCAGCAGCGCGCGGGCGGCAGGGCGCAGGTGCGCTTTGAGGGCGAGCTCGTCATCGACTACGCGGCCTGCGCGGTGTATCTGGCCGGCGAGCGCGTGCCGCTGGCCAAAAAGGAGTGGGAGATCCTGTGCTACCTCTCGCAGAACCGCGGGCAGGTGTTCGATAAGGAACGCATCTACGAGGCCCTCTGGGGGTATGAGGGCGAGGGCTCGGCCAGCGTGGTGGCCGAGCACATCAAGCGGCTGCGGCGCAAGCTGGGCGCGGCGGGCGCGCACATCCAAACCGTGTGGGGGCTGGGGTACAAATGGGTTTCGTCCTTGTGATCCTGGCGGGCGTGGCCGTGTGGCGCGGCGCCGCCTGGCTGCGCTGGAAAAAGGCCGGCGGGCATGACAGCCTGCGCTGGGCGTTCGCGCGGTATCTGATCGCCTGCGTGGCGGTGGCGGCGGGGCTGTGCAGCGCGGCGCTGTGGGGCATCGGCACCTACACGGGCTGCCTGGAAGACCGCTACTATACGGTGCAGGAGAAAGAGCGGTATGTGCCGGTCGACCTCGTCACCAGCGACGGCTCCGTCGTCGGGCAGCAGCTCATCGGCTTCGGCGGCCCCGCCAACTATGCCGATTTCCTGTCTTCCCTGTCCCCCGGTGAGGCGTGGGCCTACAGGCTGCTGAACGATCCCTTTTTTGCCTTCTGCCTGTATACCGGCATCTGCACCGCGAGCGTGGCGGTGACGAGCGTTTTGTTCTACCGCCGCAGGCTGAAAGCCCCGCTGGAGGCGCTGGACGCCGCCGCCGGGCGCATCGCGGCGGGCAATCTCGACTTTGCCGTCGCGGTGCCGGGCAAGGACGAGCTGGCGCGCCTCGGCACGAGCTTTGAGACGATGCGCGCCGCCCTGGCCGAGACGAACCGCACGCTGTGGCGCACGCTCGAGGAGGAGCGCCGCGTGCAGGCGGCCTTCGCGCACGACCTGCGCACGCCGCTGACGGTCCTCAAGGGCTACGACGAGCTGCTGCTCAAATACGGCGGCACGATGCCGCCGGAAAAGCTGCGCGCCACGCTCAAAACGATGCACGGCAATCTCACGCGGCTGGAAAGCTACACCGCGCGCATGGGGCGGCTGCGCAGCCTGGAGGCGCTCGAGCCCCGCGCGGCGCCCGCCGCGCTCGCGCCCCTGTGCGAGAGCCTTGCCGCCGAGGGGCAGGCCATCTGCGGGCGCAAGCGCTTTGCGCTCACGGGGTGCGGCGGCAGCTTTTTGCTCGACGAGGCGCTGCTGCGCGAGGTGTTCGAAAACCTCTGCGCGAACGCGGCGCGCCACGCCGACGGCGCCGTCACGGCGGCGCTCACCGTTCGCGGCGAGGCGCTCCTGCTGACGGTCGCGGACGACGGGCCGGGCTTTTCGGCGGCGGCGCTGGCACACGCGGCGGATGCGTTCTGGCGCGGCGAGGGCGCGCCGGACGCCGCGCGCGGCGGGCATGTCGGGCTGGGGCTGGCCATCTGCCGCGCGCTGTGCCAAAAGCACGGCGGCACGCTGACCCTGTCCAACGCCGAGGGCGGCGGCGCGCGGGTGACGGCGTCGTTCGGCACAGTTGATAAAAAATAGATGATCCGGTGCTATGCTCCCCCTTGCAGAAAACGCAAAGGGGGCTTTTTTGTATGCAGACAGGCATTTGTATCGAGCATTTGACCCTGCGCTATGGCCGCAAGGCGGCGCTCTGCGACGTGAGCCTGACCGTGCCGCCGGGGCTGTACGGGCTGTTGGGGCGCAACGGCGCCGGCAAGACGACGCTGATGCGCACCGTCGCCACGCTGCTGCCCTGCCGTGAGGGCCGCGTGACGGTGAACGGCGTGCCCACCGCGCAGGCGGCGCGGGTGCGGGCGATGGTGGGGTATCTGCCGCAGGATTTCGCGGCCTACCCGTCCCTCACCGTGCGCGAGGCGCTCGGCTATCTCGGCACGCTCTCGGGCCTTGAGCGCCCGCTGCTGCGGCGGCGCGTGCCGGCGGTGCTGCGCCTGCTCCATCTGGAGGAGCAGGCCGACAAGCGGGTGGGCGCGCTCTCGGGCGGGATGCTGCGGCGGCTGGGCATGGCACAGGCCATTTTGCACGACCCGCCGGTGCTCATCGTCGACGAGCCGACAGCCGGCCTTGACCCCGAGGAGCGCGTGCGCCTGCGCGCGCTGCTGGCAAGGCTGGCCGCCGGCGGGCGGGTGGTGCTGTTCTCGACCCACATCGCGCCGGACATCGAGGCCGTGTGCGGCGGTCTGGCCGTGCTGGACGCGGGGCGGGTGCGCTACGCCGGCACGGTGGCGGACCTCAAGGCCCGCACGGGGGCCGGTGATCTGGAGCGGGCATATCTTGCCTGCGTGCAGGGAGGCAAGGACTGATGCAGCTGTTTTTGTGGGAATGCCGCCGGGTGGCGAAAAGCGTGGTCTATTGGCTGTACGCGGCGGCGCTCGTGCTGTTTTTGTGGGGGCAGGACGCCCTGCCGGTGAACGAGGGGCTGAGCGCTTTCGTGCCCCCGCAGCCGGGCGACGAGCTGAACACGCTGGTGCCGAGCGGGGACGAGGCGCGCATCATGCCCGAGGCGGCCGCCGCGCTGCGCGCCGCCTGGCAGGAGGATCGCTTCGTGACCTATCCCCCGCCGCTGTGCATCTACCGCTCGGTGCGCCCGAGCGATGCGCAGCACGCAGCGCTGGGCGAGGTTCTGGACGCCCTGTGCGCGCCGGACGGCACGCTGCGGCCCGGTGTGACGTGGGAGGCGTTCACCGCCGGCATGGAAAAGGCCGACCGCATCCTCGGCGGCGGGAGCGACTGGGCGCCGGCGGGCCTTGAACAGAAATACGGCCTTGTGCCGGCCACCTATGCCGACCTTGTGGCGGAATACGAGGCCTGCATGGCGCATGACCGTTACACCGGGGCGTTCGCGCGCCTCTTTTGCGATTACGCGGTCATCGCGCTGGCGCTGTTCGGCGCGCTGCCGGCGGTGGCGCTGTTCCGGCAGGATGTTGGCGCAGGGCGCGGCGGCGCTGCCGCCATATGGGTGCGGCGGGTGCCGGGCGCGGCGCTCGTGGGGGCGCGCTGCGCGGCGCTGCTGGCGCTGGAGTTTCTGCCGGTCCTTGTGATGGACATCGGCCTGACGGCGTATTATGCCGGCCTGTACGGGTGGCGGAGCATCGCCCCGGGCGCGTTTTTCGGCTACAGCGCGCTGTGGCTGCTGCCGACGCTGGCGCTGGAGATCGCGGGCGGCGCGGCGCTCACGCTCGCCACCGGCACGGCGGCGGGGGCGGCGTTGTGGCCGGCGCTGGGCTGGCTGTGCGCGGCGTCGGGGGCGGGCGGGCTGTCGAACGGATCGACCTATGCAAATCTGCTCACGCCGCGGCACAACGCGGTGGGCGGATATCTTGTGTTTCGGCGGGGGCTCGCGCGGCTGCTGGCCGGGCGCGCGGCGGCGCTGGCGCTGGCCGGCGTACTGCTGGCGGCGGCGGTTTGGGCGCTGCGCTGCCGGCGCAGGGGGGTGGCGGTATGGCGGTCTGGCATCTGATGCGCTGGCAGGCGCGCGTAACGGGGCCGGAGCCGGTGCTGGCGGCGCTGGCCTGGCTGGCGGGGCTGACGCTCGTGTTCGGCACTGAGAACCTGTCCGGCGCCGAGACGGCCCGCCTGCTCGAGGGGTATGCCCCGGTGTGCGGCGTGCTTTTGTTCATCGGCCTGTTCGCGCCCGAGCAAGGGCGCGGTCTGCGGGACTGCGTGGCCGCGCGGCGTGTGCCGTACCTTGTCTGCTGTGCGCTGCGCGCCGTGCGGGGCGCGCTGGCCGCCGCCGTGCTGGCCGCCCTGTGCACGCTCGCGCTTTGGCTGCGCGGCTGTGCGGCGGGGCCCCGGATGGCCTCCGCCTTTTTTGTGAACGCGCTGTTTTTGGGCGGGCTGGCGCTGCTCGCGGCCACCGCGGCGGGCGGCACGGTGGCCGGCGCCCTGCCGCCGATGGCCTGGCTGCTGTTCGACCAGCTGACCGGTCGGCTGGGGGCGTTCTCACTGCTGCGCGTCACGACCGGGCAGGGCATGCCCAAGGGCGCCGTGCTGGCGGGCGCGGCGGCGCTGTTCGCCGCCGCGTTCGGCGTGCGGCATGCACAGCTGCGGCTTCAGACTGTCGAAAAAGGTGTTCTCTGAATCCATCGGCCTCGGCTGACATGCGCAGACGAGGGCGATACCTCTAGAGCAAAAAAAGCCGTTCGAGTCGCCTTTAGGCATGAGAACGGCATTTTTTGCGACGGGGTGTGTCCAAGAGAGGGGCGCAGGCGGTCTGGCGCAGCCAGCTTAGCCGAGCCCCTCTTTTGCAGCGTGTCGAGTTTCTCGACACGCTGAAGCTGTGCGGGTGCGGGCGACGGCGTCCTGCCAGCCCCTGTACAGGCGCCGGGCCTGCCGGCGGCCCATCTTGGGGGCAAAGCTGTGCTCCAGCGTCCACTGCGCCGCGATCTCCTCGCGGCTGTGCCAGACGCCGGTGGCGAGCCCCGCCAGATAGGCGGCGCCCAGGGCCGTCGTCTCGCGGATGAGCGGGCGGCGCACGGTGACGCCGGTGATGTCGGCCTGGAACTGCATCAGCAGCCCGTTGGCCGAGGCCCCGCCGTCCACCCGCAGCTCGCGGATGGGCAGGCCGGTGTCGGCCTGCATGGCGTGGAGCACATCGGCGCTCTGGTAGGCGATGGATTCGAGCGCCGCGCGGATGATGTGGTTGCGGTTGGCCCCGCGCGTCAGGCCGAAGATGGCCCCGCGGGCGTACATGTCCCAGTAGGGCGCGCCCAGCCCCGTGAAGGCAGGCACGACGTAGACGCCGTTTGAATCCGGCACCTTGCGGGCAAAATACTCGCTGTCGGCGCTGTCGCGGATGAGGCCGAGCTCGTCGCGCAGCCACTGGATGACCGCGCCGCCGACGAACACGCTGCCCTCGAGCGCGTATTCCACCCTGCCGCCGAGGCTGACCGCGACGGTGGAGACGAGGCCGTTTTGGCTTTCGGGCACCTCGGTGCCGGTGTTCATGAGCATGAAGCAGCCGGTGCCGTAGGTGTTTTTGACCGCGCCGGGCGCAAAGCACGCCTGCCCGAACAGCGCGGCCTGCTGGTCGCCGGCGGCGCCGGCGATGGGCACCTCGACCCCCGCCATGTTGACGGTGCCGTATACCTCGCTCGAGCTCCTGACGGGCGGCAGCATGCACAGCGGGATGTCAAGGGCCTGGCAGATCTCCTTGTCCCATTCCAGCGTATGGATGTTGTACAGCATCGTGCGCGCGGCGTTGGTGGCGTCGGTCACATGCACCTTGCCGCCGGTGAGCTTGTAGATGAGCCAGCTGTCCACCGTGCCGAACACGAGCTCCCCCGCCTCAGCGCGGGCCTGCGCGCCCTCGACGTGGTCGAGCAGCCAGCGGATCTTGGTGGCGGAATAGTAGGCGTCCGGCAGCAGGCCGGTCTTTTGGCGGATGGTCTCGGGCGGCAGCCTTTTGGTCAGCTGCTCGACGAGCGGCGCCGTGCGCCGGCACTGCCAGACGATGGCGTTCGCGATGGGGCGGCCCGTGGCCTTTTCCCACACGACGGTGGTCTCGCGCTGGTTGGTGATGCCGATGCCGGCGACCTCGGCGGGGTCGATGCCGGTGCGGGCCATAAGCTCGCTCAGCACGCCGGACTGGCAGGAGTAGATCTCGATGGGGTCGTGCTCGACCCAGCCGGGATGCGGGTAATACTGGGTAAATTCCCGCTGGGTGACGGCCACCATGTTCTGGTTCTCGTCAAAGAGGATGGCGCGGCAGGAGGTCGTGCCGGAATCCAGCGCGATGATGTACTTTTTTGCCATCATTTCGTCTCCCTTCCGATGCGGTCTTCCATCCAGGTCAGGCAGTAGTCGAACACCTCGTCGCGGTTGAGCTCGTTGTGCATCTCGTGGCGGCCTCCCTCCCAGATCTGGCAGGTCAGGTCGCGCACGCCGGCGTCGCCGAGCATCGCCCACACCGCGCGCGGGCCCTTGCCGTAGTCCCCCACCGGATCCTCGGCGCCGGCGATGAGGAGCACCGGCAGATCCTTGCGGATGTGCCGCGCCCACCTTTTGCTGCTGACGTGGCAGAGCGTCGCCAGCATCTCGCGGTAGGTGCCGGCGGTGAACGTAAAGCCGCCCATGCCGTCGGAGAGCTGCCTCTTTGACCAGCCCGTGTCCCGCGTGAGCCAGGCATCGTGATCGGCGGCGTCCGGGATGCGGGCGTTGTAGCTGCCGTGCGCCAGCGCCGGGATGATGCGCGAGACGTACCGGTCACCGCGCACACCGGCCACGGCGCCGGCCAGCAGGCGGCCAAACGGGTTCTTGAGGCCAGGCCCCGCCGTGCCGCTGATGACGAGCATCGAGATGGTATCGGGCCAGACCTCGGCATACCAGCGCGCGTAGAAGCTGCCCATGCTGTGCCCGTAAAAGATGAGCGGCAGGCCGGGGAAGCGCTCGTGCAGGATGCCGTTCATCGTGTGCAGATCCTTGAGCAGGTGGAAGCGGCCGTTCTTCTCGCCGTAATGGCCGCGCTCCTGCGGCGCGGCGCTGTTGCCGTGGCCCAGATGGTCGTTGCCGGCCAGCGCGATGCCGTGTTCGGCATAAAACTGCGCCATGTGGCGGTAGCGACCGATGTATTCGGTCATGCCGTGGCACAGCTGGATGACGGCCCGCACCTTGACCCCCGGCACGGTGTAGAGATACGCGGCGATGGTGTGCGCCCCATCCGCGGAGGGATAGGTGATGTTTTCACAGTGCAGCTCGGGCATGGGCGGAGCCTCCTTTTTTGTTGTTGGTATCATTGTACCATGTGTACAAAAAAACGCAAGGGCCGCCCCGCATTTTTGTTGGCTGCCACGGAGAGACACATAAATCGGGCGACATGCTGCAAAAGAGGGGTTCGGCTGCGCTGGCCGCGCCAGTCCGCCGGCACCCCTCTCACAGGACACACCCCGTCGCGAAAAATGCCGTTCTCATGCCTAAAGGCGACTCGAACGGCATTTTTTGCTCTAGAGGTATCGACCTCGTCTGCGTCTGCGGCCTGAGAGCCGCGCTCTGCGCGGTTGGCCTCCGACATGCGCCTGCGGGCGCGAGCATGTCAGCCGAGGGCGATGGATCTAAAAAATGAATATATTTTGACAGCATGCGGGCGCCCCGCAAAAGGGGCGCCCGACGGTCTTGTGGTAGGGTATCAGTTTCCGGCGCAGTCGGAGCACAGGCCGAACGCGATGAGGCTGTAGCTCTCGGCCTTGACGCCGGGGCAGGCATCCAGGAAGCCCTGCAGCTTCTGGGTGGGGATGTACAGGCTTTCGACCTTATGGCAGCGGCGGCAGTACAGATGCTGGTGGGGCACGGTCTCCCCGTCAAAGCGATCCGCTCCGCCCGGTACGCAGACCCTGCTGATATCGCCGCGCTCGACCAGTGTGTTGAGGTCGCGGTAGACGGTGCCAAGGCTCAGCCGCGGTGACTCCGCCCGCAGTGCGGTGCAGATCATCTCAGCTGTGGGATGGTCTTTGCGGGAGCGTACTTCCCGCAGGATCAATTCCCGTTGATGAGAGTAACGCATGGGGGTGGCTCCTTGCTTGTGGGATGTGTTGAACAGCGGAATCACGGGCAAAACTACAACTTTTTCTTATGTTTATTATAGGGGATGGCGGGGTGCTTTGCAATCATTCAAACTGTGATATTTTTACGAATAACAGGAACAAATTACAAATCAAAACGGGCGGGCGCATCGCGGCGCGCCTGCCCGTAAATAAGGAGAATCGCTATCCTGTGCGGGATGGCTCATTTTTTCTTGATTTTTTTCCAATATTCGGCGAAAGCCTGCTCATTTTTGTTGTCACCGGGGACATAGTAGCGCGCGTCGCGGATGGCATCGGGCAGGTACTGCTGCTCGACCCAGTGGTTCTCAAAGCTGTGCGGGTAGAGGTAGTGCTGGCCCTTGACGACCGCGTCGGCGCCGTCATAGTGCTTGTTTTGCAGCTGGCGCGGGATGGGGCCGCTGCGGCCCGCCTTGATGTCGGCGGCAGCCGCCTCGATGGCCATGCACCCGGCGTTCGATTTGGGCGCCGTGGCCACGAGGATGACGGCGTCGGCCAGCGGCAGCTGGGCCTCGGGCAGGCCGACGGCGTTGGCGATGTCCACCGCCGCCTTGACGATGGGGATGATCTGCGGCCACGCAAGGCCGACATCCTCGCACGCGCAGACCATCAGCCGGCGGCAGGCGCTGGGCAGGTCGCCCGCTTCCAGCAGGCGGGCCAGGTAGTGCAGCGCGGCGTCGGGGTCGGAGCCGCGCATGGATTTCTGGTAGGCGGAGACGATGTCATAGTGGTCGTCGCCGAGCTTGTCATACCGCATGGCGGTGTGCTGCGCGACCTGCCGCACCATTTCGAGCGTGACGGCGCGGCGCCCGGCCTCCACCGGGGCGGCGTTGTACGCGAATTCCAGGTTGCCAAGCGCCTTGCGCATGTCGCCCCCGGCGCTCTGCGCGAGGTATTCGAGCGCATCCGGGGCGATGTCGACGGGCGTTTCCTCCTCGGACAGGCGGACGGCGGCGGTGCGCAGGCCGTCGACGATATCGTCGGCGGTCAGGGCCTTGAACTCGAACACCGTGCAGCGCGAGAGCAGCGCGTTGTAGACGTAAAAGTAGGGGTTCTCGGTGGTCGAGGCGATGAGCGTGACGGTGCCCTGCTCGACACATTCGAGCAGGCTTTGCTGCTGGCGCTTGTTGAAATACTGGATCTCGTCGAGGTACAAGAGGATGCCGCCCTCGTCGGCCAGCGTGCCGATCTCGGCCAGCACGCCCTTGATGTCGCTGGTGGAGGCGGTGGTGCCGTTGAGCTTGTGCAGCCGCATGCCGCTTTGCGCGGCGATGATGCCGGCCACCGTGGTCTTGCCCACGCCGGAGGGGCCGTAGAAGATCATGTTGGGGATATGGCCGCTTTCCACCGTGCGGCGGAAGACCTTGCCCGGCCCCAGCAGATGCTGCTGGCCGCAGACCTCGCCGAGCGTGCGCGGGCGCAAACGGTGCGCCAAAGGTTCCATGCCAAAAAGCCCCCTGACATTTACTGTTTTACTTGCATTATAGCGGATGGGCGTGGTATTATCAAGTAAAAGGTTCAGGGGATGGGGCTTTGCCGTGGACAAGCAGGAATTGGCGCTCGCCTGCATCGAGCGCCTCAAAAACGAATATCCGCTGGCCGCCTGCACGCTGGATTATGACCACGCGTGGCAGCTTTTGGTCGAGGTCCGCCTGGCCGCCCAGTGCACCGACGAGCGGGTGAACGTGGTGGTCAGGGATCTGTTCGCCAAATACCCCACCGTCCAGGCGCTGGCCGACGCCGGGCCCGACGAGATCGAGGCCATCGTCCGCCCCTGCGGGCTGGGCCGCAGCAAGGCGCGGGACATCAGCGCCTGCATGCGCGTGCTGCGCGACCGCTACGCCTGCCGCGTGCCCGACACGTTCGACGAGCTGCTGGCCCTGCCGGGCGTGGGGCGCAAGAGCGCCAACCTCATCATGGGGGACGTGTTCGGCAAGCCCGCCATCGTGACCGATACGCACTGCATCCGCCTTGCGAACCGCATCGGGCTGGTGGACGGTGTCCGGGAGCCGGCCAAGGTGGAAAAAGCGCTGTGGGCCATCATCCCGCCCGCCGAGGGCAGCGATTTCTGCCACCGTCTCGTATACCACGGGCGCGCCGTCTGCTCGGCGCGCACCGCGCCCGCCTGCGCGCGCTGCTGCCTTGCCGATCTCTGCGCCAAAAACGGCGTGGCGGCGCCCAAAGAGACTTTGACCGTATAAAAAGGGAGTGTGCCCATGCGCCATCTGATCGACCCCGCGGATTTCACCCTGCCCGAGACGCTGCGCCTGATGGATCTTGCCGACCGCATCCGCGACGACCCCGCCGCCTACCGCGACGTGGCGGCGCGCAGACGGCTGGCGACGCTGTTTTATGAGCCCAGCACCCGCACGCGCCTCTCGTTCGAGGCGGCCATGCTCAATCTGGGCGGGCAGGTCATCGGCTTTCCGGATGCCGGCGTTTCCAGCGCCGCCAAGGGCGAGACGGTGGCCGATACCATCCGCATCGTGAGCTGCTACGCCGACATCGCCGCCATGCGCCACCCCAAGGAGGGCGCCGCCGCGCGCGCCGCGCGCTACAGCCGCATCCCGGTCATCAACGCCGGCGACGGCGGCCACAGCCACCCCACCCAGACGCTTCTCGACATGATGACCATCCGCCGCCGCAAGGGCACGCTGGACGGGCTCGTCATCGGGCTTTGCGGCGACCTCAAGTTCGGGCGGACGGTTCATTCGCTGATCAAAAGCCTCGCCCGCTGCGAAAGCATGCGCTTTGTGCTCATCTCGCCCGAGGAGCTGCGCGTGCCGGACTATATCATCGAGGAGGTGCTCAGCCCCCGCGGCATCCCCTACACCGAGGTGCGCAGCCTCGAGCAGGCGCTGCCGGAGCTGGACATCCTGTACATGACCCGCGTGCAGCGCGAGCGGTTTTTCAACGAGGAGGACTATGTGCGCCTCAAAAACAGCTACATCCTCACCGCCGAAAAGATGGCGCTGGCCCGCCCTGATATGGCGGTGCTGCACCCGCTGCCGCGCGTGAACGAGATCAGCCTGGCCGTCGACGACGACCCGCGCGCCGCCTATTTTGAGCAGGCGCACAACGGCGTGTACATGCGCATGGCGCTCATTATGACGCTGCTGGGGCTGAAAGACCCCAAGACCGGGGAGGTGGCGTTCGCATGCTGAAGGTGGACGAGATCCAAAACGGCGTGGTCATCGACCACATCACGGCCGGCACGGGGCTGGCGCTCTACCACATGATGGAGCTGGAAAAGCTGACCGGCGCCAGCGTGGCGCTTTTGCAGAACGTGCGCAGCGAAAAGACCGGCAAAAAGGACATCATCAAGATCGAGGGCGATGTGAGCCGCCTGAATTTTGACATCCTCGGCTATCTTGACCCCAAGATCTCCATCACCGTCATCGAGAACGGCGCCATCGCGCGCAAGATACGCCCCGAGCAGCCCAGACGGCTCGTCAACGTGATCAAATGCACGAACCCCCGCTGCATCACCGCCGTCGAGGAGGAGTGCGACCACATCTTTGCCCTGACGCCGAGCGGCCGCTACCGGTGCGTGTATTGCGAGCAGGAGTTCCGCGTCAGGCCGCAGTGAGGAGGACATCATGGCGAACTTTCATCTGAACCCCGACGAGGCGCTCGTCAAGACGATCCGCGAGGGGCTTGCGCGCACCGGCGGCTACTGCCCCTGCCGGCTGCAGCATATCCCCGAGAACATCTGCATCTGTAAGGAGTTCAAGGAGCAGCTGGCAGACCCGGATTACCATGGCCCCTGCCACTGCGGGCTGTACGTCAAGGATTGATTTTTTGCAATATAAGGAGGGTTTTGGTATGGTCAGTTTTGATTTGACCGGCAAGGTCGCGCTCGTCACCGGCGGGGCGCACGGCATCGGGTTCTCCATCGGCACGGCGCTCGCGCAGGCCGGGGCGACCTTATGCTTCAACTGCTCGAGCGAGGGCAGCATGGAGAAAGGCATCGCCGCCTACAAGGCCGCCGGCATCACGGCGCACGGCTATGTCTGCGACGTGACCGACGAGGCCGCCGTCGACGCGATGGTGCTCAAGATCGCCGTCGAGCTCGGGCCGGTGGACATCCTTGTCAACAACGCCGGCATCATCAAGCGCGTGCCGATGTGCGACATGCCCGCCGGCGATTTCCGCAAGGTCGTGGATGTCGACCTGACCGCGGCGTTCATCACGGCCAAGGCGGTGCTGCCGGCGATGATCGAAAAGCGCGCGGGCAAGATCATCAACATCTGCTCGATGACGAGCGAGCTTGGCCGCGAGAACGTGAGCAGCTACGCCGCCGCCAAGGGCGGGCTGAAGATGCTCACGCGCAACATCGCGAGCGAATACGGCCAGTACAACATCCAGTGCAACGGCCTGGGGCCCGGCTACATCGCCACGCCGCAGACGGCGCCGCTGCGCGAGCGCCAGCCGGACGGCAGCCGCCACCCGTTCGACAGCTTCATCACCGCGCGCACGCCCGCCGGGCGCTGGGGCGAGGCCGACGACCTGGCCGGCCCGGCGGTGTTCCTGGCCAGCCCCGCCAGCGATTTCGTCAACGGGCACATCCTCTATGTCGACGGCGGCATCCTTGCCTACATCGGCAAGCAGCCGTAAAACCTGATCGGCACAACGCCGCCCTGCGCCAACAGGCGCCGGGCGGCGATCTCATTTGTGGCCGGTGGCATCACACACAGGCAAGGTCGCCGGCGACGAGGGTGATGCCGCCCTCGGGGGTGACGTCGGCGGTGTAGGCGCTGCCGGGCTGCGCGCCGGCGGCGATGCGGTCGGCCAGCGCCTGCTCCACCGCGCGGGACACCGTCCGCCGCAATTCGCGCGCGCCGTAGGGCGGCACGCGCTCGCCGGCCAGCGCCCGGGCGGCTGCCGGGGTGTGGCGCAGCGTATAACCCTGCGCGGCGGCGCGCTGCTCGAGCTCGGCGAGCAGGCGGTCGGCGATGGCCGTGAGCTGGCCGGGGCCCAGCGGGTCGAACAGGACGACCTCGTCGAGGCGTCCCATCAGCTCGGGGCGGAAATACTCCTTTGCCTCCTGCAAGGCGCGCTGGCCGCGGCGGGCGGTCTCGGCATCCGAGGCGCCGAAGCCGAGCATGCCGCTCTGCCCGGCCAGGCACCGCGCGCCGAGGTTTGAGGTGAGCAGCACGATGGTGTTGGAAAAATCCGCCCGGCGGCCCTGCGCGTCGGTGAGCTGGCCGTCCTCGAGGATCTGTAAGAGCAGGTTTTGGATGTCGGCGTGGGCTTTTTCGACCTCGTCGAACAGCACCACGCTGTAGGGGCGGCGGCGCACGGCCTCGGTCAACTGGCCGCCCTCGTCGTGCCCGACGTAGCCGGGCGGTGAGCCCAGCAGCCGCGCCACGGTGTGCTGCTCCATATATTCCGACATATCAAAGCGCAAAAGCGCTTTCTCGCTGCCGAACCAGCCCTTGGCCAGCGTGCGCGCCAGCTGGGTCTTGCCCACGCCGGTGGGGCCCAGGAACAGCATGGCGCCGATGGGCTTGCCCGCCTCGCGCAGGCCGGTGCGGCTGCGGCGGATGGCCGCCGCCACGGCCGCCACGGCTCGCGGCTGGCCGACGACCTCGGCGGAAAGGCGGCTCTCGAGGTTTTGCAGGCGCTCGCGCTCCTCCTCGTTCACCTGCTCCGCCGGCACGCCGGAGGCGCGGCTGACCACCCGCGCCACATCGGCGGGGCTCAGCGTGGGGTCGGTGTCGGCGAACGCGGCGTGCTCCCCCGCCCGGGCGATGCGCAGCGCGGCGGCGGCCTCGTCCAGCAGGTCGATGGCTTTGTCGGGCAGGCAGCGGCCCGGCAGGTAGCGCACGCTCAGGCGCACGGCGGCGCGGATGGTCGTTTCCGGGATGCGGACGCCGTGGTAGCGCTCATACCGCGGCATGAGGCCGGCCAGGATCTGCCCGGCCTCGTCGGGGGTGGGCTCCTCGACCTCCACCTTGCCGAAGCGGCGGTCGAGCGCGGCGTCCTTTTGGATGGTCTTGCGGTATTCCTCCGGCGTGGTGGCACCGATGAGCTGGAGCTCGCCGCGGGCCAGCAGCGGCTTCAGGATGTTGGCGGCGTCGATGGCGCCCTCGGCGGCGCCAGCCCCGGCGATGGTGTGCATCTCGTCGATGAACAGGATGGTCATGCGCTCGCGGTAAAGCTCCTCGAGCAGGGCCTTGAAGCGCTCCTCAAAATCGCCGCGGTATTTGGTGCCGGCGACCAAGCTGGCCATATCCAGCGCCAGCACCCGCTTGCCGAGCAGCGGCGGCGGCACCTGCCCCGCCGCGATGCGCTGGGCCAGCGCCTCGGCCAGGGCGCTCTTGCCCACGCCCGGCTCGCCCAGCAGGCAGGGGTTGTTTTTCTGGCGGCGGCAGAGGATCTCGATCATGCGCTCGAGCTCTTGGTCACGGCAGAGCACGGGGTCGAGCCGGCCCTCCTGCGCGAGCCGCGTGAGGTCACGGCCATATTTGTCGCTCGGGCGCGTGCCGGTGCGGGCCGTGCTCATGTGCGGCTGGGCGGCGGGGCCGAACGGCTGGCTTTGGCCGGAGAGCTGGCGGCATTCCCGGGCCGCCTGCGCGACCTCCACCCCCAGCCCCGCCAGCCAGACGCTGGCCGTGCAGGCGCTGTCCTCCAGCATGGCGCAGAGCAGGTGCTCGTTCTCGGCGCGGGGCCGGCGCGCGGCATGGGCGCCGAGCACGGCGAACTCCATCGTTTTGCGTGCCTCGGGCGCAAGGTCGCGGCTGCTCAGACGCACGGCGCGCTGCGGGCAGGCGCGCCGCGCCGCACATTCCCGCACGGCGGCGGCGGTGACGTTTTTCTCCCGCAGAAAGCGCAGCGTGGCGCTGGCGGCATCGTCGGTCTCGAGCAGGGCCAGCAGCAGGTGCCCGGTATCGACCGCCGCGCAGCCCTGCCGGCCCGCCAGGCGGCGGGCGGTGTCCACCGTGCGCTGCGCCGCGCGCGAAAGGCCCTTATAATGATAGAGCATACCGCCGTTCCCCCTGCCGTGTGTTCGGTGTTCCTCAAAACAGTATAGGCGGCGAGGGGCGAAATAATCATCCGAAAATCCCGCCGGGCGGTAGGCAAGCGGCGCGCGGCGTGCTATAATAAGGGCGCTGCCGTGCAAAAAAGGGAGGAACACTTATGCCGACCGTGATCCCCAAGGGGTACAAAAGCGCCCTGGGCCTGTATGATACGCAAAAAGCCATCGGCCTGATCAAGACGATCTTTCAGGCAAAGCTGTGCACCGCGCTGCACCTGAAGCGCGTGACGGCGCCGCTGTTCGTATTGAGATCCAGCGGCCTCAACGACGATCTCAACGGCGTCGAGCGCCCGGTCGCGTTCGAGGCGCCCAGCATCACCAGCGGCACCGCCGAGGTCGTGCACAGCCTGGCCAAGTGGAAGCGCTACGCGCTGTACCGCTACGGCTTCCGCCCCGGGCAGGGGCTGGTGGCCGACATGAACGCCATCCGCCGCGACGAGGCGCCCGACAACCTGCACAGCATCTACGTCGACCAGTGGGACTGGGAGCGCGTCATCACGCAAAAACAGCGCACCATGGCCTTTTTGCAGGACACGGTGCGCGACATCGTCGATGCCGTGTGCGCCACCGCCGACGAGATGCGCTGGCAGTTCCCGGCCCTGCGCCGCATCCGCCTTGACCGCGAGGTAGCCTTTATCACGACGCAGGCGCTGGAGGACAGATACCCCGCCCTGACCCCCAGGGAGCGGGAGAACGCCTTTGTGCGCGAGCACCACACCGCCTGCATTTTGCAGATCGGCGGCAGGCTCCGGAGC
Source organism: uncultured Gemmiger sp. (assembly GCA_947628865.1). GTDB lineage: Bacteria > Bacillota > Clostridia > Oscillospirales > Ruminococcaceae > Gemmiger. Next base: position 15,740 of record CANRBN010000005.1, on the reverse strand, counting down.
GGCGTGCCGCACGACGGGCGCGCGCCGGACTATGACGACTGGTCGCTCAACGCCGACATCCTGTTCTGGCACCACACGCTGCACTGCGCGCTGGAGCTTTCCAGCATGGGCATCCGCGTCGACGCCGCCGCGCTGCGCCGCCAGCTGGAGGTGGCCGGCTGCCCCGAGCGGGCCGGGCTGCCGTTCCACAGGCTGCTGTTGGACGGCACGCTGCCCCTGACGATGGGCGGCGGCATCGGCCAGAGCCGGCTGTGCATGCTGCTTTTGGGCAAGGCGCATGTTGGCGAGGTCCAGGCGAGCCTGTGGGACGAGGAGACCGAGCGCCTCTGCCGCGAGGCCGGCGTGGCCCTGCTGTAAGGGCACAAAAATGCCGTTCTCGCGCCCACGGGCGACGAGAACGGCATTTTTTGCCTGAGGGAAGATCGGCCCCGCGTTTTCGGCCCGGGCGCCGCGCCTGGCCGCTTGGCGGGCTCAGCCGCTGAGATCCTGATCCTGCACGATGGCAAAGCGCCAGGCCGGGTACTCGGCCTGCAGGGCGCGCAGGATGGCGGCGCGGATGGCGGCGGGGTCTTTCTCGGCGAAATCAAAGACGAGGTCGAACGAAATGAGGCGCGCCTCGGAATCGACGTAGTAGCCGTGCAGCTGCAAAACGGTGGGGTAGCCGGCGATGAGCGCCTCGATGCGGCGCTTGATGGCGGCGTACTCGTCATTGTCGGTGTTGGTGGCGTAGATGCCCACGGTGAGCACGACGCCGAACTCCTTGAACACCGTCTCGGCGATGCGCCGCGTCAGGGCGTGGATGGCCTTGGCGGTCATGGTATCGGCGACCTCGACGTGTACCGAGCCGATCCATTTTTCCGGCCCGTACTGGTTGAGCACGAGGTCGTAGGCGCCGAGCACCTCGGGGCAGGCGCAGACCGCCTGCTTGATGTCGTTGACGAAAGCGGTGTCGGCGCGCACGCCGATGATGTTGTTGTAGCTCTCGAGCAGGATGCCGAGCCCCGCGCGCAGGATGACGACGGCGATGGCCGCGCCGAGCCAGCCCTCGATGGAAAAGCCGAAGCGCCAGCTGGCGAAGGCGCCGGCCAGCGTGGCGAACGTGATGGCGGCGTCGAACAGGGCGTCGGCGCCGGAGGCGCGCAGCGAATCGGAGTGGAGCGCGGCGCCCCGTTTTTGCACATGGCGGCCCAGCAGCACCTTGGCCGCGACGCCGACGGCGAGCAGCGCCAGCATGGCGGGGGTGTAGTGCGCGGGCGCGGGCGCGAGGATCTTTTGCACCGACTCCCACAGGGCGGAAAGCCCGGCCAGCAGGATGAGCACCGCCACCGCCAGCGCGCTGACGTACTCGACCCGCCCGTGGCCGTAGGGGTGCTCCTTGTCGGGCGCGCGGCCCGCCAGCACGATGCCGGCGATGATGACGACGGAGGAGAGCGCGTCGCTCAAATTGTTGAGCGCGTCCATGATGACGGCGATGGAGCCCGAGACAAAGCCCACCGCCGCCTTGAGCGCCGCCAGCAGCAGGTTGACGGCGATGCCCAAGGCGCTGGTGCGGATGATGCCCTGCGTGCGTTCCACTGTGCCGCCCCCCTTGCCCGTACAGGCCCATACTATGCAAAAAAATCAATTTCGGCAGCGGGTGCCTGAAATTGATTTTTGCGGATATACCAAAGCTGGTGACAGGAATCGAACCCGCAACCTGCTGATTACAAATCAGCTGCTCTGCCAGTTGAGCTACACCAGCGCGGTGCCGTTATTGTACCACGCGCGGGGCGGCGTTGTCAAACCGGAGCCGACAGCGCCGTTTGCAGCGCGCAGAAATCTGCCAGCGTGAGCTGCTCGGGCCGGGCGCCCGCCGGCAGGCCGGCGCGCCGCCACGCCGCCTCCACCTGCGCCTTGGGCAGGCCGAGGGCGCCCGCCACGGCGTTGACGGCGGTCTTGCGCCGCTGGGAGAACGCCGCCCGCACGAGCCGGAAAAAGCCGGCCTCATCACCGTTCGGCACCTGCACGGGCGGGGCCTTGCGCGGGCACAGGCGGATGACGGCGCTCGTGACCCTGGGCGGCGGGTAAAAGCTGCCGGGCTGCACGGCGAACAGCAGCTGTGCCGTGGCGTAATAGGCCACCGCATAGCTCACGGCGCCCGCCTGCCGCGTGCCGGGCGCGGCGCACAGGCGCAGCGCGGCCTCCTTTTGCACCATGACGGTGATGCTCTGCACCGGCAGGCGCTCCTCCAAAAGGCGCATGAGGATGGGGCTGGTGATGTAATAGGGCAGGTTGGCGCACACCGCCGCCGGCATCGAGCCGAACTGCCCGGCGAGGATCCTGCGCAGGTCGAGCTTGAGCACATCGCCCGGGATGAGGGTGAAATTGTCATACCCGGCCATCGTTTCGGCCAAAAGCGGATAGAGGCGCTCGTCCACCTCGATGGCCGCGACCTTGCCCGCCGCGGCGCACAGCTCCCGCGTGAGGGTGCCGATGCCGGGGCCGATCTCCAAAACGCCCCAGCCCTTGTCGACGCCGGCGGCCTCCGCCATGCGCGGGCAGACGCCGGGGTTGACGATGAAATTCTGCCCAAACCCCTTGGACAGCGAGAACCCGTACCGCCGGCAGAGCTCGCGGATGACGGCGCGGTCGGTCAGGGCGGGAGCGGCGCTCATGCGGCGGGCTCCGCCCCGTCGCCGGCGTCCGGCGTGCCGGTGTCGGGGCCGGCGGGCTCGTCCTGCCCGTCCTGCGGCGGGGCGTCCTCCTCCGGCGGGGCGGTCGCGATGCCCGCCGCGCCCAGCGCCGCGTTGACGGCGCGCTGGATCTGGGGGTCATCGTCGACGGTAAAGTCATAGTAAAGGCTCTGCTCGTCCGCCGAGAGCGCGGCCTCGATATCGGGCGCAAGGCCGGTGCCGTCCCAGGCGGCGCCCTCGCCGTCCAGCAGGATGCCGGTGGTGATGACGACGGCGCTGCCGTCCGAGAAGCTCTGCGGCTCCGAGAGCACGACGCCGCGGCCCGCGGTGTTCGTGCCCACGAGCAGCGCGCCGCCCATCTTGCGCAGCGCGTTGGCGAACAGCTCGGCGCCGCCCGCCGTGCCGCCGTTGACAAGGCACACCATCGGCACGGTGATCTCCTGCTCGTCCGAGACGCGCAGGTCGGTCGCGGTGCCGTCACGGCTCCGGCTCTGCGCCAGCAGGCCCGCGGGCACGCAGCGATCCGCCGCGACCAGCGCGGCGTTCAGGCTTTCGCCGGTGTTGTCGCGCAGGTCGAACACAAAGCAGGCCGCGCCGCGCTGCAAAAGGCCGTCGACGGCGGTGCGCAGCTCGGTGCCGGTGCTCTCGTTGAACGCGTCGACGCGCAGATAGCCGCAGCCGCTCTCCAGCAGCCGGGCGGTGACGGTGGTGACGGTATAGTTGGCGCGGCGGAGCTCGACGGTGGTCTCCTGCCGGTCGGGGGTGAGGTAGCCGAGCGTGACCGAGGTGCCCTCCTCCCCCACCAGCGCCGAGGACATGGCCGCGGCGTCCGCCATGGTGCGGGTGCTCGTCTCGCCGATGACGGTGATGAAGCCGCCGGCCTGCAGGCCCATCTCGTCGGCGGGGGAATTCTCGTACACGCGCAGGATGCGCGCATACCCCGACGAGGGATCCCGCACGACCGAGACGCCGATGCCCATCAGCCGGCCCGAGGCAAGGCCCTGGCGCTCGGCGTAGGCGCGGGCGGAATAGTAGCGGGCATATTTGTCCGAGATGCCCAGCATGTAGCCGGAGCCGATGGTATCGTTGAGGGTGTCGTCGTTGATGTCATAGTAGGCGTTGGCGCGCACATAGCGGTCGATCTCGGCAAGCTTGTTGTACATGCGCTCCTTGTCCTTGACGCTCGTGACCGTGCCGTTGAAGCGGTTCATCGCGAACGCCATGGTCAGGCTGAACGTCACGGCCATGGCGATGAGCGCGACGGTGGCGGCCACGCTGACACTGATCTTTTTGCTCATGAAAACGGCTCCTTTGCGAAATACCGGCATGACGGAAAACGGCAAGGCCGCCCGCGCCCGGCGCACAGGGCCGGTCTTCGGGCGGCGCGCCGCCTTACAGCAGCGAGTAGAGGATGGTGGAGAGCAGGCCGGCGACCATCAGCACGGCGATGACAAGGCAGACGATGCGCACGGCCAGTTTGGTTTTTTGCGGTCTCAAAGGGCAGGGCCTCCGTTTTGGTCAGGATCTATGGCAGCGGGATGTAGCGGGTGGGGTCGGAGCGGACGTTGTTGATGCGCAGCTCGAGATGCAGGTGGTAGCCGGTCGAGTTGCCGGTGGTGCCCACATAGCCGATGAGCTGCCCCTTGGTGACGGCCTGCCCCTCGCTGACGAGCGGCGCGGTGTTCATATGGCCGTAGAGCGTTGCGTAGGTGTTGCCGTCGTCGGCCGTGCCGTGCAGGATCATCACATAGTTGCCGTAGCTGTCGTTGCCGGTCTTGCCGCCCTGCCATACATGGGAGGCCGAGACGATGCCGTCGGCGGCCGCGTAGATCTCGGTGCCGCGGGGGGCGACCAGGTCGGAGCCGCCGTGGGCCGATTTGCGCCAGTTGTTGGTGCCGTAGCTGCCGAACCCGTTGGAGATGCGGCTGTAGTAGGCGATGGGGAACCCGAAGTTGAGCGAGCAGTAGAGATCCGGCGTGCTGTATTTGCTGTTCTGCGCGGCCAGATAGTTTTGCAGGGCGGCGACAGCGTTCTCAAATTCCTTTTCGGCCTCGGTCAGGCTCTCCTCATAAGCCTGCTCCTCGGCCTCGGCCGCGCTGATCTTGTTGTTCTGCGCCTGGATGCTGGCGGCCAGCTCGCTGACCTTGGCATCCAAGTCGGCCTGCTGCTTCTCGCAGTCGGCCTTGGTCGCGTCCAGCTGGCTGGCGGCGGCGTCGTAGGCCTCCTTGAGGGTGTTGAGCTCGTCGTACTCGGCGTCCAGCTCGGCCAGCACCTGCTGGTCCTTGGAGGCGATGTCCTGCATCGTCTGCGGGAACGTGAGCAGCTCGTACATGTTGGTCACGTTGGAGAGCAGCGCGATGGAGCCTCCGTCGTTGAGCATCTGCATGGCGGCCATGCGCTCCTTGAAGCCGGCCCAGCGGGCGTCGATCTCCTGCTGCTTTTGCTCGATCTCCGCCGCCTTCTGGCGGCTGAGCTCCTCGAGGTCGGCGATCTGCTGCTCCAGCCGCTCGATCTGCTCCTTGATGAGCTCGATGGTCTCCTTGATGGCGGCCTGCTGCTGCTGGTACTGCGCCTTCAGGCTCGCGGCCGCATCGGCGCGATCCTTGGCCTGCTTGATCTGCGCGTTGATCTCGTCCAGCTTTTTCTGTGCCTCGTCGCGGCGGTTTTGCAGATCCTTGAGATCCTCCGCCGAGGAGGACGGCGGCGCGGGCGTGGTGCCGGTCTCGGCGTGGGCGGCGGGCACGGGGGCAAGCAGCAGCAGCGCCGCCAGCCCGAGACAGGCCAGCCGCTTTGCCGCGGAAAAACGGTCGCGTGTACGCATGGATGTACTTCCTTTTTTTTGCAGGTTTGTTTCCGATACCCGTAATGACGGAAAATCTTGCCAACTGTTACACGTTGAGGTGCTTGCGGATGCTGGTGGCGGTGCCGATGCCGCAGAGCACGAACCCGAACACCACAAAGGTGCCGACGATGAGATACCACACCTGCGAGAGCGGCACGAGCTCGCCGCCGAACATCTCGGTCAGGTTGGTGGGGTGCTCGGCATACCACTGGCACAGGTAGTAGTACCCGCCGCACACGATGCCGGAGGCCAGCACCGCCGAGAGCAGGCCGCTGGCCGTGCCCTCGACAAAGAACGGGAAGCGGATGAAGCCGTTGGTGGCGCCGACCAGCTTCATGATGCCGATCTCGCGCCGGCGGGCGAACACCGTGATGCGGATGGTGTTGTTGATGACCACCATGCTCACGAGCCCCAGCACCGCGACGAGGCCGTAGCTGCCGTAGGTGATGACCTTTTGCAGCGACAGAAACAGCTGCTGCACGGCCAGCGGCGCGTTGACGCGCAGGATGTGCGGCAGCGCCCCGAGCTGCGCGACGACGGCCTCCATCTGCCCGACGTCGGTCAGCGTGACCTCGTAGTTGGCCAGGAACGGATTGTCGTTGGCAAAAACGCTCTCCAGATTGGTATACTGGCTGAGCATGCCGCTGTATTCCTGCAGGACGTCCTCGGGAGAATTGTAGGTGATGCCGCCCACGCCGGCCATGCCGCCGAGGCTCGCCTCGACCTGGGCGCGCTCCTCCTCGGTGGTGCCCTGCTCGAGATACGCGACGACGAAGTTCTGGTCGCCGAGGTAATCGACCATGTAGTCGATGTTGACGCCGAGCAGAAACGCCGTGCCGATGAGCAGCATGCACACGGTCAGCACGCCCATCGAGGCAAAGGTCATCAGGCGGTTGGCCCGCATGTTGTGCAGGCCCTGCCCGACCAGATAGATGAAGCTGGAAAAACGCATCTCGCCGCCCCCTTACACGCTGTAGCTGAGCTCCGGCACCGGCTGGCCGCCGTTGGCCAGATACCGGCGCGCGACCTCCGGGTTCGCCGTATCGTCCGCGATGTGCCCGTGCGAGAGCGTGATGACGCGGTTGTGATAGCGCGCGGCCAGATTGTTGACGAGCTCGTGCTCGTGCGTGACGACGACCACCGTGATATGTACCTTGTTGATGGCCTCGAACAGCTGCATGATGTCCATGCTGAGCTCGGGGTCGATGTTGCCGGTGGGCTCGTCGGCGATGATGACCTTGGGCCCGTGGGCGAGCGCCCGGGCCACCGCCACACGCTGCTGCTCGCCGCCGGAAAGCTCGTCCGGCAGACGGTCCATCTTGTCCTCCAGCCCGACGAGGCTGAGCACATACGGCACGCGGTTGCGGATGACCTTGTTTGAGATGTTCGTGACCCGCATGGCGAACGCGACGTTCTCGTACACCGTCATGGTGGGGATGAGGCGGAAGTCCTGAAAGACGACGCCGAGCTTGCGGCGCATGTACGGGATCTTGCCGCGGCGCAGCTTGGTGAGATCCTGCCCGTTGATGATGATCCTGCCGCGGCCCTTGTCGGGGCGCTCCTCCATCAGCATCAGCTTGAGGAACGTGGATTTGCCGGCGCCGGAATGCCCGCGCACAAAAACGAACTCTCCCTCGTTGATCTTCAGGCTGATATCCTCGAGCGCCACGTTCTCGTCACTGTGGGTCTCGTAGGTCTTGTACACATGCTGAAATTCGATCATTTTGGTCTCCTGTGTTTTTTCCATTCCCGACCGCCGGGCGCGGCAGGCATACACATACAGCTTGATTTTACCACGTAAGCGGTTTGCCGTCAAGCGTTTTCCCCAGCCGTTCAACACACAAAAGCTCGATATTGCGCATAATATGTGCTTTTTGTGGAAAGGATGTAAATTTTGCCTGCCTGTGGCACGGTGCCCCGCGCGCAAAGCCGCCCCCGTGCAGCTGGCACGGGGGCGGGCGTAGGCGGGGCGGGCGCTCAGTACTTGGCGGGATTGGCGGCCAGGTATTTTTTGACCATCAGCGCCACCTTGAAAACGATGGCATCGTCAAATTTGCGCAGGTCAAGGCCGGTGAGCTTTTTGATCTTTTCGAGGCGGTAGACCAGCGTGTTGCGGTGCACGAACAGGCCGCGGCTCGTCTCGGATACGTTGAGGTTGTTCTCGAAAAAGCGCTGGATGGTGAACAGCGTCTCGGAATCCAGGCTGTCGATGCTGTCCTGCTTGAAGACCTCGCGCAGGAACGCGTCGCACAGCGTGGTGGGCAGCTGGTAGACGAGCCGCGCGATGCCCAGGTGGTCATAGCTGACGACCTGGCGCTCGGTATCGAACACCTTGCCGACCTCCATGGCGATCTGCGCCTCTTTGAAGCTGGCGGCCAGATCCTTGAGGTTGCCGATGGGCGTGCCGATGCCGACCACAGCCTTGATGTAATGCTCGCCCGAGAGGGTATCGACGATGGAGGCGGCGAGCTTTTCCATATCGCGGGTGGTGTTCTCCGGGCGGATCTCCTTGACGAGGACGGTGTCGCTCTCGGAGATGTTGAACACGAAATCCTTCTGCTTGTCGGGGAACAGGCCGCTGACGATGTCATAGGCCGAGATGTCGTTGCCGCTGATCACGCGGATGAGCAGCACCACGCGCTGCACGTCCGATACGAAATGCAGCTCGCGCGCCTTGGCGTAGATATCGCCGGGCAGGATGTTGTCGAGCACGACGTTTTTGATGAAGTTGGTCTTGTCGAATTTTTCGTCGTGGTACTGCTTGATGCTCTGCAGGCTGACCGAGAGCATCGCGGCAAACTGCGCGGCGGTGGTATCGCCGCCCTCGACAAAGGCGGCGTAGTCGTTGTGCTTGGCGCCGGTGAACTGGTGGTAGGCGTAGCCGTCGCGCGTGAACGCGTCGCCAGCCGTCAGGCGGGCGGCGGCAAAGCCCTCATGCAGCTGGCCGATCTGATCCAGCTCCGAGCAGGAAACAACGGCACCGGTCTCGTCCACCACGCCGACGACACGGTCAAGCGCGTCCTTCATCTGGTAGACGACGGTCTGGAACACCCTGTTCGCCATATTTCTTCGCTCCTTTGCGGCAGGCCCTTTTGCAAATCGACGAAAACCGCCTACCCGTTATTCTGCCCAAACGGAAATGCTGCTACTGTATATTTTACACAATCCCTTTGTCTTTTGCAACATATTTTAACAAAAAAACAAAGTTTCTCTTGTACAATTTTGTTTTAGCGGGTTAAAGCGGCACGCGCGCGCCGCGCGCCGGGGGCGCAAAGCCTCGGCATTTTGCTGACAGCGCGCCCGCAAACCACCAGAACTGGTGGTTTGCGGGCACGGACGTCATTTTTTGCTTTGCAGGGTGCCGGTGCCGCCCTCGACCACGCCGCGGCGGTGCAGCACATAGCCGATGCTGGCGAAAAAGATGCGCACGTCCCCCAAAAAGGTGACGTTGGCGGCGTACTCGCCGTCATAGCGGGCCTTGACGTCGATGGGCAGCTCGTCCCGCCCGTTGACCTGGGCAAGGCCCGTCAGGCCGGGGCGCAGGTCGTTGGCGTGCACGGCGTCGCGCGCCTCGATCAGGTCATACTGGTTGTAGAGCGCGGGCCTCGGGCCGATGATGCTCATCTGGCCGGCGACGATGTTGTAGATCTGCGGCAGCTCGTCCAGGCTCGTCCGGCGCAAGAACGCCCCGCTTTTGGTGATGTAGCTGTCGGGATCCTTGAGCAGGTGGGTGGGCACGTCGTGCGGGGTATCGCCGCGCATGGTGCGGAACTTGAGGATGTTGAAATAGGTCTTGCCGGCGCCCACGCGCCGCTGGCGGAAGAACACCGGCCCCCTGGAGTCCAGCTTGATCCACACGGCGATGATGCCCATGGGGATGGCCAGCACCACACAGGCGGCAAGCGCCAGCACAAGATCCAGCAGCCGTTTGACATAAGCCTCATACATGGCGCGTTCCCTCCGTGGCCGCCGCGGCGGCCTGCTCCCCCAGCGCCTGGCGGGAAAAGATGGCGGTGTTGCCGGTGGCGGCGCTGACGGTGTGATCCTCGTTCAGGCGGCGGTTGGGGTGGTAGCGCCCGACGATGGCCTGCAGCGCCTCGACGACGCTCTGCTCGCTCTCGGTCGTGCTGCGCAGCAGCGCCTGCAGGGCGGTGTAAAAGCGCGGCAGGTCGATCCGCATCGGGGGCGCGATAAAGATCTTGTCGTGGGCGGTGCGCTGCATCTTGTCCTGCTCGACGTCCAGCATGAGCTCCTCGTACAGCTTTTCGCCCGGGCGCAGGCCGGTGACCTTGATCTGCATATCGACGCCCGGCTCGAACCCGTAAAAGCGGATGACGCGCTTGGCCAGATCCATGATGCGCACCGGCTGGCCCATATCGAGCACATAGATGCTGCCGTTCTCGGCAAGGGCGCCGGCCTGCAGCACCAGCTGCGCGGCCTCCGGGATGGTCATAAAATAGCGCACGATGTCGGGATGGGTGATGGTCACCGGCCCGCCGCGCTTGATCTGCTCCTCAAACAGCGGGATCACGCTGCCGTGGCTGCCCAGGACGTTGCCGAACCGCACGGCCATGCACAGCATATCGGTGTTTTGGGCGTAGGTCTGGATGAGCATCTCGCAGATGCGCTTGGTGCAGCCCATGACGTTGGTGGGGTTGACGGCCTTGTCGGTCGAGAGCTGGACAAAGCGCTCGACGCCGTGCTCGGCGGCCGAGTTGAGCAGGTTTTTGGTGCCGAACACGTTGTTCTTGACCGCCTCGGCGGGGCTGGTCTCCATCAGTGGCACATGCTTGTGCGCGGCCGCGTGGAAGACGACCGTGGGGCGGTAGGTCTGCATCACCTCGTCTAGGCGGGCCTTGTCGCGGATGGAGCCGATGAGGGTGAGCACCGGCGCGTTCTGGCCGTATTTGGCCTTGAGCTCGGTCTCGAGCTCATAGGCGCAGTTCTCGTAGATGTCAAAGATCAGCAGCCGGCGCGGGGCATAGCGCATGATCTGGCGGCACAGCTCGCTGCCGATGGAGCCGCCGCCGCCCGTGACCAGCACGACCTTGTCGCGCAGGTAGTGGCTGATCTGCTCGGTGTTGAGCTGGATCTCGTCGCGGGAGAGGAAGTCCGCGGTGTTGAGCTCGCGCAGGCCGGGCACGGCAGGGTTGCCGTTCTCGTCCACGGCCTGCGGGTCGCTGAGCATGCGCACCCGGCAGTGGGTGGAGTTGCACAGGTTGATGACCTCGCGCAGGCGCTCGCCGCGCAGCGCGGTGATGGCGATGATGATCTCTACGATATGATATTTGCGGACAAGATCCGGTATGTCCGAGATCGTGCCGCGCACCGGCACGCCCTGCACGCGCAGGCCCTTTTTGGTCAGGTCGTCGTCCACGATGCAGACGGGGTCGCCGAACGTGCCGTTCTGGTTCTTGCACAGGTTGACGGCCCACGCCCCGGCCTGCCCGGCGCCGACGATGAGCAGCGGCATGACGGCGGCGGTGCGGCGGTGCCGGGCCCTGCCGCGGCGCGCGGCGGCCGCATAGCTGCGCAGCACGCGCCACAACAAGCGCACGCCGGCCATCGCGGCGGCGCTGAGCACCGCGCCGATGGTGAGCACCGAGCCGCTGATCATATCGCCGCGCACGATGAGCGTGAGCATCATGATGATGCCGGTGGCCAGCCCGCACAGCAGCGCCAGGCGCGCAAGGTCGCGCAGGCCGGCGTACTCCCACAGGATCTCGTACAGGCCGCCGAACCAGTACACGATCACATGCACGGCCAGCGCGTAGGGCAGATAGTCCACAAGCGCCTGCAGGACCGCCGGCTGCTTGTAGGCGTCGGCGCCGTCAAAGCGCAAAAGCACCGCCAGATAATAGCAAAGCGCGATAAGGCCGCAGTCCAGCAGCATCAGGGCGATGCGCCGGGGCAGGCCCTTGATCAGTTGGCTTTGGGTGGGTTTCATACATCCTCTTCTCCGCCGGCGGGCGCCGGCGCGTGCAGTTTACGCATCCCGCTTTATTCCACCGTGACGCTCTTGGCCAGGTTGCGCGGCTTATCCACGTCGAGGCCCTTGGCGCAGCTGACGTAGTAGGCAAGCAGCTGCAGCGGCACCACCGAAAGGCTGGTGGCAAAGCAGGGGTCGGTGCCGGGCACATAGACGGTAAAGCCGGCGATATCCTCCAGCGCATAGTTGCCGTAGGTGGTCACGCCCATCAAAAAGGCGCCGCGGCTTTTGGCCTCGACCAGATTGGAGACGGTCTTCTCGTACAGGTCGGGCTGGGTGAGCGCGCCGACGACGAGGGTGTCCTTTTCGATGAGGGAGATGGGGCCGTGCTTCATCTCGCCGGCGGCGAACGCCTCGGAGTGGATGTAGCTGATCTCCTTGAATTTCAGGCTGCCCTCGAGCGCCAGCGCGTAGTCCAGCCCGCGGCCAATGAAATACACGTCCCGCGCGCCGGCGTACTGGTTGGCGAACCACTGGATGCGCTCCGGCTGCTGCAGCGTCTTTTCGATCTTCTCCGGCAGGGCCTGCAGCTCCGCCACCAGGGCGGCGTAGCGCTCCTCGCCCAGCACGCCGCGCACACGGCCAAACTCGGTGGCCAGCAGGTAGCAGGCCGCCAGCTGGGTGCTGTACGCCTTGGTGGTGGCCACGGCGATCTCCGGCCCCGCCCAGGTGTAGAGGGTGGCATCGGCCTCGCGCGCGATGGAGCTGCCCACCACGTTGACGATGCCCACCGTGCGCACGCCGCGCGCCTTGCAGCCGCGCAGCGCGGCCAGGCTGTCGGCCGTCTCGCCGCTCTGCGAGATGACGATGGCGAGCGAATCCGGCTCGAGCACCGGGTCGCGGTAGCGGAACTCGCTCGCGACATCGACCTCGACGGGCAGGCGGGCCAGCTTTTCGAACACATAGCGCGCCGCCACGCCGACATGGTACGCCGAGCCGCAGCCGATGATGTAGAGCCGGCGCACCTTTTGGATAGCGCCCTCGTCGAGCGCCAGCTCCGAAAGGTCGATGCGGCCATCCTTGATGCGGGGGCTGACGGTGTCCCGCACGGCGGCGGGCTGCTCGTGGATCTCCTTCATCATGAAATGCTCGTACCCGCCCTTCTCGGCGGCGGCGGCATCCCACTCGACCGTCACCGCCTCATGGGCGACGGGCTCCTTCTCGGTGTTGAAGAACTCGATGGTATCGCCGGTCAGGCGGGCGATCTCGAGGTCGTCGATATAGTAGACGGTGCGGGTGTATTTGAGCATGGCCGGCACATCGGAGGCCAGGATGCCGCCGTCCTCGGCGCGCCCCACGATGAGCGGGCTGTCCTTGCGCACGGCGTAGATGGTGCCGGGCTGGTCGGCAAAGAGGATGGCCAGCGCGTAGGAGCCGCGCACGCGCAGCATCATATGGGCGATGGCGCCCAGCGCGTCGCCCTGCTCCTCATGGGTATAGTAATGGTAGATGAGCTGCGCGACCACCTCGGTGTCGGTCTGGGAGGCGAACGTGTAGCCCTTTTTGAGCAGGCGCTCCTTGAGCTCCTGATAGTTTTCGATGATGCCGTTGTGCACGACGGCGACCTTTTCCTCCCGCGAATAATGCGGGTGGGCGTTGCGGGTGCTGGGCTCGCCGTGGGTGGCCCAGCGGGTATGGCCGATGCCGCACACGCCCTTGACGGCGTGCCCGTCGTCGGTCATCTGCTGCAGGACCTTCAGGCGGCCCTTGGCCTTGACGACCTCAATCCTGCCGTTCTCGGCCTGCACCGCGATGCCGGCGGAATCATAGCCGCGGTATTCGAGCCTTGCCAGCCCGTCGAGCAGGATGGGGGCGGCCTGCGCCGCGCCGGTAAAACCAACAATGCCGCACATGGTGCGTCACCTCCGAATGTGTTGTGGAGCGTTTTGGCTATAGTGTATGCCGAAAAACGCAAAAATGCAAAATCGGAAAGCCCCGGGCCGCCGCTTCGCGGCACACGGCGCTGCGGGCAAAAACAGACGACCGTCAAGGGCAACGGCCGTCTGCCGCGCTCATGCTCCCTTTCCGGTCTCTTACACCAGGCGGCCAGGCCGCCGTTGCCCGCAGAGGAGCCGCGCAGAGAAAAGAATACCACAAAACCGCGCTCCCGGCAAGCGAAACCGCCCGCTTTGGAAAAAACAGAAGATAAAGCCCGCGAAACCTGCCAAAAGCAAGTGTGTGCATCCGGCTGTTACCTTTATGTAACAATATCACAACCCATGGCGAAAAGCAAGCACAAGCTGCCGCCCGGCGTGAACCCGGCGGCAGGGTGCATCTCCTTTCCGTCGGCCCCGGTCGGCCTGTGCGGCCGCGCCGGCAGACGCAGGGACGGCTCCGCCGGCGCAAAAAAGCTCGTTCGAACGCCCTTTGGCATGAGAACGAGCTTTTTTTGCGATGGGATGCGTGCTGTGAGAGGGGCGCAGCCAGCGTCGCCGAGCCCCTCTTTTGCAGCGCGTCAGCGCTGTTCGGCGCCGAGGCGGAATTTCAGGTTGCCGAGGATCTTTTTGACGAAGCGGTCGACCTCGGCGGCGTCGAGCGGCTTGTCCGCCGCGGTGAATTGCAGGGTGAACGCCATGCTCTTTTTGCCGGCGCCCAGCTTTTCGTCGCGGTAGATATCGAACAGCTCCACCCCGGTCAGGTGCGGGCAGGCGCGGCGCATCTCGGCCATCAGGTCGCCGCAGGCGGTCGCCTCGTCGACGGTCAGGGCCAGGTCGCGCTGCACGGCGGGGAACTGCGGGATGGGCCGGTAGCGGATGCCGGACGGCATTTTGGCGGCGAGCGCGGCGTAGTCGAGCTCGGCGAGATAGATGATCTGGTTGGCGCGGCTGTCCTTGGGGAGCTTGAGCCCGGCGGTGACATCGCTGGCCAGCTTGCCGAACCAGCCCACGCGCTCGCCCCCGCACAGCACATACGCGGCGATGCCGGGGTGCAGCCACGGCACGTCGGCGGCGCGTTCAAAGGCAAAGTCCAGCCGGAACGTCTCGCCCAGCGCCTCGATGGCGCCTTTCATGGCAAAGAAGTCCTCCTCCCCGCCAAAGGCCGCGAGGCCCAGATGCAGCCGCTCCTCCGGCAGCTCGGTGACGGGGAGCTGCCTGGGGATGTAGATGTTGGACAGCTCGAACAGCCGCCCGGCGGCGTTGCCGCGCTTGAGGTTTTCGACCGCGGCGTTCAGCAGCGAGGGGGCCAGCAGCGGGCGCATGATGGTCAGGTTGGAGGAGATGGGGTTCAAGATGCGCACGACGGTGCGCTCCGGCGCGTCGGGCGCGACGTGCAGCATGTCGAGGTCGGCGTCGGAGTAGAACGCGAAGGTCGATGCCTCGCAGAAGCCCTGCGCGCAGGCGGCGCGCTTGAGGGCGGCGCGGGTGCGCTGGTCGGCGCTGAGGCCGCCGCCCGTGACCTGCGCGGTCTTCAGGAACGTGGGCACGATGTGCTCGTAGCCGTATTCGCGGATGACCTCCTCGGCGAGGTCGGGCTCGCCGATCTCGATGTCCTCGCGCCAGGGCGGGGCCACGGCGGTGAACGCGTCGCCGTCGGCGGCGGGCTCGACCGTGAACTGCAGGCGGCGCAGGATGTCGAACACCGCGCCGGCGGGCACCTCGATGCCCAAAATGGCGTTGATGCCGTGCACGCTGGCCGCGATGGTGCGCGGCGCGGCGGGCCCCGCGTTGGGCTTGCCGTCCTTGACGTCAAAGTGGCTGGCCGTGACCTCGCCGCAGCGGAGCTCCTGGATGAGGTGCAAAGCGCGCGCCATGCCGAGCTCGGTCGTATACTCGGCGATGCCTTTCTCGTAATGGCTGGAGGCATCGGTGTTCTGCCCAAGGCCGCGGGCGGTGCGGCGGATGTTGTCGCGCGCGAACTTGGCGCTCTCGAACAGCAGCTGGGTGGTGGTGTCCTTGATCTCGCTGTTGAGGCCGCCCATGACGCCGGCGAGGGCGACGGGCTTCTCGCCGTCGCAGATCACAAGGTTTTCCGGCGTCAGGGCAAACTGCTTGCCGTCCAGCGTGGTGATGGTCTCGCCGGGGGCGGCGCGGCGCACGATGATGGCACAGCTCTCGAGCGTGTCCATATCGAAAGCGTGCATCGGCTGGCCGATCTCGAGCATGACGTAGTTGGTGATGTCGACGACGTTGGAGATGCTGCGCAGCCCGCACAGCGCCAGCCGCCGGCGCAGCCACGCGGGGCTTTGGCCGGGGGTGATGTCGTGCACATAGTGCCCGATGTAGCGCGGGCAGAGGTC